>NZ_JBSGVW010000008.1:177513-278910 GCF_053608645.1 Streptomyces sp. NPDC055013 | reverse complement strand
CCTCCGTCCGGTGAAGATTCGACACCTCCACCACACACGGGGGCCTTCGCCACGATCAAGACCGCGCCGCGTTAACAACGCTCGTGATCAATACACCTAGCACCCGCCTCTGACAATTCGGCCTGTCGAAGAGCTTCTTTCGGGCGTCCCGCCGTTCACCACATCTGAGGGTGCCCGGGCGTCGCATGGGACCGAGCGGGCCCCACCCCCTCTCGCACGGCATGTGAGCTTTCAAGGAATTGGCCGGAAAACGTGGCTGGTGTCCTCTTCCGGACACACTGATGAGCACGATTCCCGGCAGGCACGCACAGGCATGCCGGTTCAGCGAGGGGGGAACGGCCATCACACCGATGAGGGACAGCGGATCAGGGGCGGGGTTCGGGGACGCGATCACCGCCCTGACACGCCGGCGGATCGAGATTTTCGACGGAGCGGGAGAAGACTGGCGCTTCGCCGAGAGCCTGAAGTCCGTCAGCGAGGACACAGCCCAGGAGTACGAGGGCCGCACGATCCTGGAGCTCATCCAGAACGGACACGATGCCCTGGCCGCGGGGGGCACCGGCAGGATCGCAGTGCTGGCAACGCGCCACGAGGACGGCGGCGGTGTCCTGTACGTCGCCAACGAAGGCACCGGATTCACCGTGGAGAACTTCAAGGCCATCACCGAACTGGCCCTCTCCAGCAAGGAAGCCGGTGAGGGCATCGGTAACAAGGGGCTCGGCTTCCGCAGTGTGCTCCAGCTGACCGACTGGCCGGAGATCTACTCCAAGGCGTCGCCCGCCTCCGACTCGTTCGACGGCTACTGCTTCCGTTTCGCCCGACCGGACGACATCCACGCCGTCGTTGACGACCCGGCCCTCGCCGCCCGGGTGATCAAGGACGTCTCCCCGCTGGCACTGCCGGTGCCCGCCGAGGCCGCTGACCCCGTGCTCAAGGAACTCGCCGCGGACGGCTACGCGACCGTCGTACGACTGCCGCTGCGCAACGACCACGCCTGGAGCCTCGTCGTGGCGCAGGCCGAGAACGTGGTGGACGACGAGGCGCCCCTGCTGCTCTTCCTCGACCGCGTACGGGAACTGGTCGTGGAGATCCGCGACGGGGCCGAGGACGGCACACGACATGTGCTGTCACGTGCCCAACGCCCCTGCGACCTGGTCGCGTCCCGGACCGCGGACTGGATCAGCGAGGTCGACCTCGGTGACGCCGGGCGGTATCTGCTGGCACGGCGGACCCTGGACGCCGAGGCGCTGCGCGTGGCGATCGAGCGCAGCGTCGACGTCCATGGGATCGACGCGAAATGGCTGGACTGGCAGGGCGAGGCGTGGGTAGGTGTTGCGCTCCGACTGGACCGGCCGCTGTCGCGGAACGGCCGGACGTACACCTTCATCCCGATGTCGGAGGCGTCCTCCGCGCCGTTCCCGGGCCACGCCCACGCGCCGTTCTTCACCAAGCTCGCCCGGCTCGACATCAGCGAGGCGGTGGCCCTCAACGATCTGCTGCTCGACCAACTGGCAGTTCTCTGCGTGGAATCGGCCAGACGCCTGCGTACCGAGACCCCGCACGCCCGTGCCGGGGACCTCGTCCTCGACCTCATGTGCTGGGACGCCCCGGCCCGCCTCGGCAAGGCGGTGGACGGGCGGCTCGCCGTCGAGCCGTTCCTCCCTCTGGAGGGCAGGGAGTCCTGGGGCACCCTGCGGGACACCTACGCCTGGCCGGACGGCCGACGCCCCTGGCGCGTCCTCACCGCCGGGGCGCTCGCCCGGGCCGGAGCCCATCTGCTGGCCGCCTCCGCAGGCCAGGTCCGGCACGCCCGTGCCGACCGGCTGGCCAAGGCGGTCGTCTCCCGGGCCCTCCGTCCTCCGCTGGTCAGGACCGCTGACTGGGCCGAGGCGGTGGCCGAGGAGATCCGGGCAGAAGGTAGCGAGACGCCGAGCCCGCGCTGGGCGGACTTTTACAACGACCTGGCCCAGGCCTTCACCGGCCAGCACACCGCGCTGCGGGGGCGGCGGATCGTCCTCGACCAGGACGGCGGCCTGCGGCCTGCGCTCGGCGGTGCGGCGGAGCAGGGAAAGAAGGGGCAGAAGGAAGGCACCGTCTTCTTCCACCCCGGGGACGAGCACGACGACGTCGGCACCCGCGTCCCCGGCGACCTCAAGGCGCTGCGCCGCCGTATCGCCTTCACCCACCCCGACATCACCTGGGAGAGCCCCGGACGGGACTTCCTGCTGCGGGGCGGGCTGGTCCGCTCCTACCAGCTGGACCAGGTCCTCGACGCGCTGCACGACCTGCTCGGGGCACGGCCCTCGGAGGCCCTCAGCCGCGACGCCCTCACCTTCGCCCTGCGGCAGTTCCCGGCGCTCACGCCGGGGCAGCGCGACCGGCTGTCGCGGATCGCCTTCCGGGTGCCGCTCGCCGACGGCGGCTGGGCGAGGGCGGCACGCTGCTCCTACTCACCGGGCTGGGGCACCGAAGGCGCGCAGCGGCTGGAGAGATTCCTCAAAGCGGGCGGTTCCCGGATCCCCGAGCTGGCGGACCAGCGGCGCCACTGGATCAGCGGCCCCGACGACTGGCCCGCGCCGGTCCGGGACCGGCAGGCGTACCTCGAATTCCTCACGGCCATCGGCGTGGTCGACGGACTGCGACTGTCCGTTGTCGGGGACCGCCTGGGAGCCCAGCAGGGGAACGATCTGGCACCCCGTGGCCTGGCCCAGCGGTTCGGCCTCGGCGACGCCCTGGGGCCTGTATGGACGGCGGATGTACGGTCCCGGTGGACCAAGTTCGCCCACCCGTGGACGCCCTACGCGTTCCAGCGGCCACTGGCCCATCTCCCGGGAGCGACCGAGGTGGCGGACCTCGGCCCCACCACACGGCGGGAGTTCGCCGAGCTACTCATCCTGGGGTTCCGCACCTGGGGCGACGAGGTCTTCGACGTCACCGTGTACAGGCCCGAGCACCCGCACAAGAGGGACGAGCATTCCTGGCCCACACCGTTCGCGTCCTTCCTCCGCAGCACGCCCTGGCTTCCGGTGGAGGACGCCGAGTCGGACGGCCCGGCTTTCGTCACCCCCGGCGAGGCGTGGTTTAGCACCGACGGGGAACTGCCCGGCTTCGTCCCCTCTTTGCCGCTGCAGACCCGGCGGCTGCTCGCCGACAAGGCCGCGGCCGCGAGGCTCCGCGGGTGCGGGCTGCGGAGCTGGGAGGACCCTCGGCACGCCGGAGCGGCCGTCAAGCACCTCGCCGAGATCCTCCACCGGGGAGACGTGCCGACGCACCTCAGCGTCCCCTTCAAGAAGCACTACGGGCGGGCGTGGTCGCACCTCGCGCAGAACACGCGCTGGCCGTGGCTCACCGGCGAGGAGGTACGGCTCGTGGTCAGTCGCGGCAACATCCTCGGGACCTTCGTTCCGACGGCCGAGGACGCGCTCGTGCACGTCTGCGACGAGCAGGCGCCGCTGAAGGAGGCACTCGTCGAACTGGCGGGCCATCCCGTCCTGGTCGCCGGACCGGAGAGCGGGGACGCCATCGTGGAGATGGCCGACGCGCACGGCATCCGCACCCTGCGCACGTCGGCGACCGATGTGCAGGTCCGCGACCGCGACGGCGGACCGATCACTCCGACCGGACACGCCGACACCCTCATCGACGGCAGGGAATGGCTCGTCACTGTGGTGGCTTTGGCCGTGGAACTGAAGTCCGGGTCGTTCCTGCGCCGCAGCGAGCGCGGTGTGCGGGCCCTGCTGGAGCGGCTGCGCACCGTGCGCGTCGTCCGGGCCGACGCTGTGGAGGTCGTCATCTCGGGCGTGCTCACCGAACCACCGCCCACCACCCGCGCGCTGCCGCTGCCGGACGCCAACCATCCCACGGTCGTCGTCTGGCGCAGCGAGGAGGGCTGGGACGAACTGCAGGCGTGCACGTCCGCGCTCGCCCAACTGCTGGGCAGGCCGGGGCTGCAGGACGCGCTGGAGCTGGTCCTGGTCAAGCTGGAACGGCAGCTCGACACCCATGATCCTGAAAGGATCGACGACCGCACCCTGGCGATGGCACTGGACACGACCGAGGCCAAGGTCGCCGAGATCAGACGCAATCTCACAGGAGACGTGCACGACACGGTACGGCTGCTGCGCCCGGCCCTGTGCTGTCTCCTCGGCCCCGCATGGGACGAGGAGAGCGCGCGGGCGCTCGACCGCGCGGCAGGCGAGGACGAACTCGTCCAGATCGTCGGCCGGTACACCGTCTCGCTGCCCGTGCCGGCCGCCGAACTCGTCGCCCTCGCCCGCTCCTGCACCACACCGGCCGAACTCCGCAACGAACTGGGCTTGGACTTCCAGCGGTTCAACGAGGCGCTCAACACGCTCGGCCCCGGCTACGCCCCCTACTCCCACCCCGATCTCCACGAGCAGGCCTTCGGCGACTTCGTACGCGGCCACGCCGGCACCCTGGTGGACCGGCTGCGGGAACGGTACGTGGTGGCGGCCCGCGACGGCGCGGACCTCTCCGCGTACGCCGGGGCCCGTCGACTCCACGACCTGCTGCCGGACCCCGACTGGCTGCCCCGGTTCGTCACCCCGCCCGAGAATGAGATGCGGGTCAGAGCACAGGCCTGGCTGCGCTCGCACGGCGCCGACGACGATCTCGGCCGAACCACCGATCTCCCGCCCGTCGACCGGCTCCGCGAACTCAACACCGCCGCACTGGACCCCCTGGTTCCGGCGCTGGCCCGGCTCGTGTCCGCCTGGTGCCGCCGACACGGAGCGCCCGTGCCGGCCGGCTGGCAGGGCGCGCCCCTGCTGGAGGCGCGGACCTTCCTCGACGGCTCCGGCCTGAGCGATCTCATCGAGCTGAGCGAGGAACAACTGCTCGACGTGGTGCGGCGCGGTGTGGGCTGGCCGACCGGCATGCCGCTCACCACCGACGCGGGGCTCCTCGGCCTCACCCCCGCCGACCTGGCGCCCCGGACCGGACCGGCGCAGGGCACCGCCGGATCACGCGGGGCGCGCCTGGCCACGATCATGATCGGCGAGAAGGAGGTCGCCGTCGGACGAGACCACTTCTCCGCCATCGCGGACCTAGCCTCCAGAACCGTCGACGAGGCCTTCCTCGCCCAGTCCGGCAAGGTACGCCTGGACACGGTCGCGCCGGTGCCCCAGCCCAGGCGGGGCGGGAGTTCCGGCACGTCGCGGGTGGTCGTGGCCCGTCTGCACCAGGTGAGTGAGGACCAGCGGTCGGCCATCGGTCTGGTAGGGGAGGTCGTGGCACGGGCCTGGCTCCAGCGCCATTACCCCGAGGTGCGCTGGCGGTCGGGGTACGCCGCCGTCATCAACGGCGACCGGGAGGCATCGGACAGCCTGGGGTACGACTTCGAGGTCGCGTGGCGTGACACCACACGGCTGTACGAGGTGAAGGCGCTGAGCGAACCTGTGGGCAGTCGAGTGGAGTTCGAGCTCGGGCCGTCCGAGGTGGATGCCGCGCGCACCCACGCGCGTGGCGGTCGGTACCGGATCCTGCTGATCACCGCTGCTCTGGACCCGGAGCACCGTAAGGTGTTCGAGCTGCCCAACCCGTTCTCGGCGGCCGGTCGCGAGCGGTTCCGGATCGTGGGCAAGGGGCTGCGCTATCAGTGCTCGCCGCTGCGGAACAGCCGACGGCCGTGAGCTGAAGCGCACGATGTCCCGAGTGCCGGGGAGCGGCCGGTCCCGCGGCGGGTTGTTGTGGCGTCAGCCCAAGCAGGGCGGGACGAGCCCGGTACGGAGGATCACTCCGGAAACCTACGGCACCGCTGGGCCCCTCGTCGCGGGCCCACTTTATTCGGTTGCCGCTCCCCGTGTCCGCCCTCACCATGGGCGAGACACCGGGAGCTGCCCGGTGCTTCACGAGAGGAGGCACGACCGTGACTACGACTGTCCTCGGCCTGCCCGCAGACCGACTCCCTCTCGCCTCATGGAGCACCTCCACCGATGTCTCGCGACGATCTCTCGCAGCACCCTCAGCACCCGGCATTTCCTGACGACTTCATCACCGACCCCTACCGCTACGTCCCGCAGCCGGACGACCTGGGCGACGTCGACGACCGGTTCGTCTTCGACTTCCGTTCCTACGACGACCTCGAGGACGGCCAGCGCTGGTCGACCTGGCTCAGCGTCGAACCCCTCTGCCGAGGCCCCGAGCCGCTACCGGACTGGGTGGTGACCTCGCAGGGCGCGATCGACACCGAGCTCGGCGTCCTCAAGACCGGCAAGGAGGCCGACGTCCACCTCGTCGAGCGCGCCGACCCGCTTGACCCCGCCGCCGGCGTGGTCATGGCGGCCAAGCGGTACCGCTCTCCCGAGCACCGGACCTTCCACCGCTCCGCGTCCTACACCGAGGGCCGCTCGATGAAGCGCTCACGTGACGAGCGGGCCCTCAAGCGGAAGAGCACCTTCGGCCGGCAGGTCGCGGCCGGCGAGTGGGCAGTGTCCGAGTGGGATGCGCTGGTGCGGCTCTGGAACCTCGGGCTGCCAGTTCCCTACCCCGTCCAGATCGACGGCACCGAGATCCTGATGGAGTGGATCACCGTCGTCGACGAGGACGGCGCCGACGCGACCGCGCCCCGGCTCGCCCAGACTCGGCCCTCCCCCGACCTGCTGGCGGCGTACTTCGAGCAGCTCACCGATGCGCTCGCGACGATGGTGCAGAGCGGCCTCGTGCACGGCGACCTCTCGGCGTACAACATCCCGGCGGCGGGCGAGCGGCTGGTCATCATCGACCTGCCACAGATCGTCGACCTGGTCGGCAACCTCAACGGGATGACCTTCCTCCAGCGGGACTGCGCCAACATCTGCGGCTGGTTCCGCTCGCGGGGCCTCGAGGTCGACGAGCACACGCTGTTCGCGGAGCTGATGGCGCACGCCTTCTGAACCGGGCGGGCTAGTGCTTTTGACCGATTAGGTTCACCGGCTTGGTCAGGCTGCGGCAGCGGAGAGGGCGTCCACCCCAACGGATGCCCTTCTCGCTCACGCCACGTTGCGTTGCAGGGGGCACCATTTCGCGCCCCTCCAGTGGCCGCCCGTGGGGGATACGCGAACCCGCCCGGCCGGTGTTTGCGCAGGTCAGCGAGTGCCCCTCCGAAAGCTCAAGATCTTCGGGGGAATTCGGGCGGGGAGAGAGCACCAACCACAGGGGTGTGGCGGTGCGTGAGGTGGCGATGCTGATTCGTTTGCCCGAAATATGTCGGGACCCAGCCCTACAATCGGCCGGGGTGTCGAGTCCGGTCGAGGGGGCTGCACGAAGTGTCGCTGAGCGATGAGTCCGAAGAGATCGTCGTCTGTGTGGCGGAGGATAGAGCCGTCGTGATCGGTGCCCCCTCTGAGACGAAGCGTTCACCTTGGGGGCGCTGGGTTGCTGACCTCACCTCCGGCGAATGGGCGGCTCTCGTGCGGACACTGGACCCTGGTGTCCGGTCCTTCATTGAGTCTCAGCGTCTGACCGCCCGTCTGGTCGAACTCGACCAGACCTCTCGCGAGGTGATGAGGGCCGGCAAGGTGATCACCGAGGGAGGGGGCTGGATCCAGAGCGCTATCCGTAACGACCGAGGCCGAGTGACGCGTCTGATGCGTATCCGTCCCGCCACGGGTGTCGCCGCCATGTCGGGTGGGGCCGCCGTTCTGGGTGCGATCGCGACTCAAGCTCAGACGGCCGAGATGGCCCGGGATATCAAGGCCATCCGGCAGGGGCTGGACGAGATCCACGAGCACTTGCGGACCGACCAGACCGGTGCTGTCGAGAATGTCGTCGAGCAGGTGGAGGATCTGGTCGCGCGGCTGCGTGCTCACGGCGAGCGTGGCGTCGAGGCGAGCGATTTCTCGGTCACGAGGAACAGCCTGGGTGATGCGAGGCACAAGTGCCTGCGCCATCTTCAGGATGCGGTCACGAGGTTGGAGAACGCCGAGCAGAAGTCCCCACGTAAGGCGGAGAAGAGCCTGAGTAAGGAGGCGGTGGAAGAGGCGATCCTGTACCTCGACCTGATGGCGAAGTGCTACGCGGCTACGGTCCAGTTCGGACTCGCCGAGATCGCCTTCGAATTTCATAAGAAGAAGCCCGATGTTGCCAGGACCCTGGCCGAGCGCATCACTCAGTCCACCGCCGAGCTCCGTGCTGAGGTCGAAGACGTCCATGGCCGGCTCGGCCAGCTTGACGAGAGCATCCGTGCCCAGTTCCGGCCCGCGTCGAAGAACGTGAGCTTGCCGTCTTCGGCGGTAGACACAGTAATCGCGGCAACTGCTTCGGCCACCGCGAAAGCGCTGGCAGGAAAGTCCGTGACCCTAGGTCGACTTCGTGGAACCTCGATCTCGCTCCCCGCGACTTCTATCGCCGTTGCTGCTGGCGCACTGCTCCTCGGCGACGCCGTGGCTCAGTCCCGTGCTGTGAAGAAGCTGGACGAACGCCTGGGACAGCTCGCGGAAGCCAGTGGCAGAAGCTCCCAAACCCTCCACCAGGCGGCACCGAGCCTTGAGGTGCTCCGAACCCTGACCGAAGAGCTTGCCGGACCCGACAGGTGAGTTCACTGGACTAGGCGGCTTCGGCCTGCAGCAAGAGGCGGAAGCACGGGCCTGTTCCACGGCTGCGCAACTCCGCGGTCCGCCTAATGCGGTTCGTGACGCGGCCTTGTAACTTCCGTACGTACTACAGGCAGTGCTAGCCCACTCAGGACAAGAAGGCACTCGGCGGTCCGAGACAGTACTGCGATGTCCCAACGCCACCAGGGCTGCCCCAGCCCTGGGGCAGCCCTCGGAAGCTCGCGGCGCACGGATCGTCAGCGGGTCGCCAGGCGGTTGGCGAGGTGCAGCGCGTCGGTGGCGACGGACAGCGCGGTGTGAAGCCCAATGACTTCGTGAAGGGTGGGGTGTACGACGGCGGTCCAGTCGCCGTGGAGGTCCGGCCAGCTGGCGAGGAGGACCTCCGCCGAGGCTAGACGGAGGTGAGCGGTCACATCCATTCCGTCTCCGAGGCTGGGCTCCCAGCTGAGCAGGATGGAGCCGGGATGGAGACGCTCGGGCCCCACGTCCTTTATCCACACCGTGCGGATCGGCTGGGTGGGATGAGGAGGCACGCAGCGCAGGAGTGCGCCGCGCACCGACGGCGGCATGGGGTGATGGACCAGGTCACTGAGGAGCAGGTGCTGCGAGGAGTCGGAGGGGTTGATCGGCGGAGCAGCGGGACGTGTACGCGAGCGGCACGTCATACGTCGGCCCAGTCCAGCTGGTTGCGGACGGCGGGAGGCAGTACGCCCTCCTGGCCGTTTTCAGCGATGTATACGGCTCCGTTCGATCCGGTGATCTCCACGATGCGGCCGATGCGGTGGGCGTAGGGCCAGTCGGGGTTGATGGCGAGGCACACGGGCAGGTCGGGGTCGAAGGTCTGGAGCTGATGAACCAGTTGGCCGACGGTGATCTCGTAGGGCAAGACAGTCTCCTGGGCGATGAGAGTGCGGAGCGGGTGTCACACGCAGGTGCAGTAACGGGTGGGGAGGGCGATCAGAGCGGCGAGGAATCCGGCGACGGCTTGTGCCGGGGTATCCGGTCCGAAGGTCTGGCGCCAGGCCCCAATGCCGTCGCTGTCCGTGACGTGGATGTGCCACAGCTCACCGCGTGCTGCCTCCCGGCTTTCGGGGAGGAAACCCACGTACACGCGTCGGTCGGGGCTGGAGCAGTGGACGTTGCAGTCCAGGTCGGTGACGACGTCCCATCCCTGGTCCTTGAGAAGGTCGGTCACGGGTCGGGCGCAGTGGCATTCGAGAAGCCACTCACGCTCGCCGAGGGCGGGCGGAGGAGGTTCTGCGAGAGGCCGGAGCGTGGTTGTGGCGGTGAGCGTCACGGACAGAGAACCCTTCGTTGACCTGGGGTTTTTCCGGGCTCCCGTACGTTGACATGGTCTTGGGCGGTGTCTCCAGTCGTCGCCCGCGGTGTGCGTCTGCCGTGGGCGAACTGGGCGCGGATGCGACGGGTGATGTCCGACTAGGGCGGAATGAATCGGCCATTCCGGCAGCTGTTGCAGGGGCGGCCGTTCGCCAGGCCGGGGCGGAAGCAAGGGAGGGCTGGCTTGGGCAGCGAGGAAGCTCACATGCGTGATGAGGCCGCCGACGATGTCGAGGCGGCGGCGTTGGGCCGATCCCGGATGGCTGACGGGCGGCGGATCGTGCTCAGCGTCGAGGAGTTGGCGCGGCTGGTGGACGCCGAGGCTGACGTATCGGTGTGAGGGGGTGGGTACGCGTGGCCTCTCGAGGAAGGGGCCGACGTCAGGGTGAGCCGCGGCCGCTGGACCGAAGCCTTATCGACTCCTCAATGCACGTTCCCACCGCCTCATCCGTGGTGTCGCGGCATGCTGCACAGTTATGGAACAGGTGGTCACGATGGCAGCGGCAGTTCTTGCAGCTGCAACTAGCGTGTACACAGCGGCCCTTCAACGGCGCTCCCTTCGTGAGAGTGTCGCCGCACAGTCCGAGGCCGCACGGCGCGAGAGAGCTCGCGAGATACGGCATGCGGCCTACGAGACATTCCTTCACGCAGTGGACGAGGTGGATGATGCGGCGGAGCACCTCTACGAGGAGGACGACGGGCAGGCCTTTCGCTCTGCCGTGCTCAAACTCAAGAAGGTGTCGGCGAGCATTGAGTTGGCCGGCCCTCCGGAAATGGTCCGCTATGCCGACGAGGTGAATGAGTCCTGCGGTGGCACATACGGAATGAGCGCTGCTGATGCTCCTCAGTAACGGGCCTGGCGACGCCTTCGCGAACTCCGCAACAGTGAGACGCACTTGGTAAACGGCTCGTCAGGCCATGCGACAACTGCTGAGGCCGCTCTTGTCGCCCTCATCCAGGCAGCAGAAGGTGACGACGACACCGTCACGCTCAACGCACGAACCAATGCAGCCGCCGCCCTCAACGAGTTGGATGGGTTGACCTTCGAGGACAAGGAGGAGTTGCTTCTCGATGCGATGAATCCCGATCGCCGGAACTTGATCCAAGACCGGGAACAACTGCGTGCGCGGCTTGCAATAGCTCGGTCCCGCTTCTACGAAGCCGCACGACCTTACCTCGGCACTCACGACGGCTGACGTCATACCGGAAGGAGAGCGTTAGCGCTGCCGTCGGGACCTGGTGCGTGCGGGGAGTGCATTCGGTGCGGCCGGGCCTGGTGGTACGGACATCGCCAGGCTGTTCGCGCTGCGGGCGAGTGCCGCTGTGGCCCGCGGGCAGGGATCGGCCGTCTCCACGCGGATAACTGAGACGAGTGAGCGGTGGCGGTCGGGGATGTGGTCCAGGGCGCGCGGTACGGGGGCGGGGTCCGTGAACGCGGCGGTGGAGGCCGCAATGAGGTGCTGCGGGGTGTATCGGCTGAAGAACGCCTGCCAGCTCGGTGAGTACACGGGGTCGGTGCCGGCGGACATGCGCCACGTCGACTTCTCGGGCGTGAGCAGCTCGTCGTACTCGTGGAGCCAGCCGACGCGCATCTGGTAGGCGGCGTGGCCGTCGGGGGAGATCGTGCGGAACGGTCGGGAGCCGTGCACCGGCTCCCATCGGTGCCGCGCGGTCAAGGAGGCGGGGCTGATGCCCGTGTAGTGCCGGCCGCCGCTGAGGTAGTCGGCGAAGTTGTTGTGCAGTCCGTCGACGAGGGTCTTGGTGAACGCGGCCACGATCTCGTGGGGCGTGTTGCGGTCGAACGTGGTGATCCAGTCGGGGACGCCGAGTGGGTCCTCGGCGTAGGAGATGGTCCACCCGCCGTAGAAGCTCTCCACGGCGTTGGCGACGCGAACGCGCTGGCACGGACTGGTGTAGTAGGTGTCGGTACCGAAGGCGATGGCCTTGGTCCAACCGGACGCGAGGTCGAGGATGTTGAAGATGCTGCGGCTGTCGCCAGGACCGGCGAGGTAGCCGGGGCTGACCAGGACATCCGAAATCGGGTCGGGGGCGAGGCGGTCGGGACTGGGCATGAGACGACCTTCGGGCGGCGGGGCACGGGCGGCTGAGCGGCTCGTGTTGGGGCATCTGGATGCGGGCACTTGAGTCACCTGGTTCGGGACGGGTGGGAGAGTGCGGTGACATACGCCGGGACGCGCGGCTGGGGGGCGGAGACGTGCGAGAACAGCTCGGAAGAAGCCGCAGAACTGCGGCGTACGGCCGCGCTCGCCCGTGCGGCCTGCTGAGCTGTCGCACCGTGCTGGTCCGGGTGAGCTGCTGCTGGGAGTGCCTTGCGGGCGAACTCGGCGAGTTCGGCGTACACGGGTGTGAGCCCGCGGGCTGCGGACGTCAGGGTGTACTCGGAGCCTCGGCCGGAGAAGGGGCTCGTGCGGGTGATGAGCCGGTCGGTCTGGAGCTGCGTGATGCGGTAGTGGAACGAGCCGGTGGCGAGCGTGGCTTCGTTTCGCAGTGCGCCGTTGGGAAGGGGGCCGTACTGCGCGAGGGCATGGAGGAGGGGGATCGCGCCTTTCCCACGCAACCGGCCGAGTGCGTCTTCTACGCGTTCCGCCTCCGCGAGCGACGCCGCGTCGTCAGCGAGGTGGGTACGGTGCCAGGCCGAGAGCGCACGGTGGACGGACCGCGCATCGTGACCGAGCGGTGTGAGGTCGTACACCCCGAACTGAGGCCGGTCCAGGAGACCGCTCGTCTGCATGCGGCGCACGATCTGGGCCATGGCATGGACACCTATCCACGGGAGCGCGGAGTTGATGTCGGCAAGGCGCATGGGGCCGTGGTGCTGGATGGTCTGCAGGGTCCAGGTGGTCCAACGGGGTGAGAGGCGGGCGACGGCCTGGTCGACGAGTTCGGTGTGACGGGTGGGTGAGGGGGAGAGGCTGGGCACGGTGGGGTTCTCCGAAGGGTGGTAGCGCCGTCAGCGGGACCGCGCGGTGCGTTCCGACGTGGTGCGGTTCGTGGCAGTGGGCGTTGCCGCGGGCTGCTGGGTACCGGTGACCGATCGCCCGCTGCGGTGGCCAGGAGAGCGGGCCGTAGCGGCTTGGGCGCGCCGGTCGTGCAGGGACGCGATCGTGGCCGCCCGCTCGTGCTCCAGCCGAAGGGCCGCGGCGCGGTAGGCGGCATGATCCTGGCGCTCACCGACCGCGAGCAGGTAGATCTCCCGTTTGTGCTGGGAGGAGGCGGGAGCGTCCCGGTACTGGATGACCAGGCGCCAGCGGGTTTCCGGGTCGACGTAGACCTTGTGGCAGCCGGCCAGTTCCCGCTGGAGGGCGGCGCCGCGTTCGTTGTCGTGGACCAGGTGCTGCAGTTCGAGCAGGGCCAGATCGCGGATGTTCTCCGGGACGGCGCGCAGATCGGCCAGAGCCTCGGGATGGGCGGCGAAGGCGTACCGTGCCCGGCTCATCGCGTGCTCCTGCGGGAGCGCGTCGGAGCAGGTTCCACTGATCGCGGTGGGGAGACGGGCGCAGGAGCCACGGCGAGGCCCTTGCCGCCGATCGTGGAGCGAGCGCGGGTGGCTGCCGCCCGGCGGTCGAAGGCGCCCGGTGAGGCAGATGCCAGGGGGAGCGGTGAGTCCCGCTCCACGACCCACGTGTCCGCTTCCTCGGCGCTGGCGAAGACACCCTCCCGCACGGTGTAGGTGTGCATGTCTTTGGTCGTCTCTTCGAGGAAGAGCCGATACGGCGCATCCGCCGAGTCGGGGTGGCTGTCGTAGACGAGGGTGCGGACCTCGACGCCGACGTCGAAGGAGCACGGGTTATCGGTGTAGTGGTCGAGGACCTCGTACCGGTTGCCGGGGTTGGTCCGGAGCAGGTCCTCAAGCCGGGCCGTGACCGCGTCGGCCGGGCGGGGCCCGTGGTGGGGGGATCCCTCGGCGGCTTCCTGCGGGCAGCCCCGGCCGATCAGCCAGTGCTGCGCCAGCGGAACGACGGGGTGGCGCTCGGACGCGAAGTCGAATGTGCGCTGCTCGATGTCGCGGGTGATGTGCAGGGTGACGTACTCCGCCGTCCCGGGGATGTCCCAGATCGCGGACCGGTCATATAGCAGCAGGAAGCTGTCGCGGCCGTCGGCGCTGTGGTGTTCGGAGAAGGAGACGAACAGGTCGTCCGAGAGCGTGACGGAGGAGAAGTCGTCCTCGATCTGCGCGGTTGCGGCTTGGAAGCCGTCGAGTCGGTAGTCCGGCGCAGGGGGTCCGTACTCGTGGGCCATCTCAGACTCCGGCGGGCTCGGGCGAGGCCAGCAGCCGGTGGTGGGGGCGGGCCGCACTGGTGGTGCAGGCGCCGAATGGGCCGTCTGGCGTGCGGAGTTGGAGCACGGCCGGGTCGAGGTGGTCGCGGTGCCAGGTGGAGGGACCGGTGAGGCCGGCCTGGACGTCGGTGAGTTGCTGCCAGGCGAGCCAGAGGGCGTGCAGCCGGGCCACGGCCTCGGGGTGCTCCTGCCACTGCCGGCACCACGGGCGGCCGGTGGTGATCTCCCGTCCGTAGACCGGCAGGAGCAGGTTGTGCACCCAGTTGGTCAGCGCGGCCAGTTCTTCGGCGTACGCCTTGGCGCCGAGCGCCAGGATGAAGACGGAGGCCGGACCGTCGTCGGCATTGCCTTCGGCCGGTGCGGAGGCCGATGCCAGGCTTTCAGGGTGAACGGGATCGGCCGGTTCGCTGTCGTCCTGGGACGGCTGGTCGTCGGTGAGCCGGGCGAGCGTCTCGCCCTGCTTGCGGCTCTCGGCGACGAGCCGGGTGACCGTGGCGACGAGGTCGTCCAGGTCGTGGTCCGGTATGCGCACCGGCTCGCTCTCGTGGGCGGATTCGGACATGGCTACCCCTGGTGCAGGTTCTGGTGGGTGGGGTGTCGAGGTTCCGGAGAAACGGGGGTTTGGCCCGGCCGGGAAACGGGTGTAGAAGGCGCAGGTCAGCGCGGCGCGCGATGGCGGCATACGGTCCTGGGCGGGGCCAGGATCTGCAGGGCGCGGGCGGCCTGCTGGGGAACAACTCCGTTGCCCAGAGCGGTCAGTTGGGCGGGACGCCCCAGTCCGGGTGTGCCGGTCACCCAGCCGGGAGGGAGGCCTTGCATCCACTCCACGAACCGCGCACTGAGGCGGCCGGCGTCGTCGGTTGGCCGCGGTGCGGGACGGGTGGCGCGTTCCCAGCGGGTGATCGCGGCGGCGTACGGCCCCCAGATCTCGGACCGTCCAGCTGGTGCGCCGGATCCCCGAACAGCGGCGTTGCGTGCGTGCGCGGGGTACTGCTCGCAGCGCCCTTCCGCTGCCCTGTCGTTCGTGTGGGCGTGGCATCCGGGGTGGGACGCATGCGTGCTGCTGCCGAGGGAAGGGTCAAGTCCCCGTTGCCGTGACGCCGGTTGGGTGAGCCCTTGATGCCGTCCGAGGCCTTCGGGGTGGGCAGGAGCCACTCGACCTCGTCCGCCAGGTTCGGGCCGTGGCCGCCCTGCTTGCGTTTCGCCGGGTGCTGGCTGCCCCCGTTGGCGCCCAGGTTGCTGGTCGGGGTCTTGAGCAGCGGTGATCCGTCCGGAGGGCCAGGCGACGGTGTTATCTGGACGGTTCCCTCTTCTCGGTGACTGTGCGTATGGGTAGTTGGGCATATGGTTCCGGCCGTGCGTGTCGTGAATGTGGTGGATTCGGGACCTGGCAAGCCGCAGGTACGTCTGGTCGACGCGTCCGGCGAGCCGGTCCGTGAGGTTGATGAGTTCCTGCGGCTGCTGGCTGTTCGTGCGTACTCGCCGCACACGGTGCGGGCCTACGCCTATGACCTGCAGAAGCTGTTCCTGTTCTTGAGCGAAGTGGGGCTGAATGCACAGGAGTTCACGCCGGCCCGGGCGATGGACTTCCTGCAGTGGCTGCGGCTGGTCTCCTCCGCGCGGCGGGCTCAGCGCCTGGAGCTGGGCGTCGCCAATGCCGAGGGCCGGGTGCTGTCGGCGAAGACGTGCAACCGGGTCATGGCAGCGGTGTCCTCGTTCTACGAGTTCCTGATCGCCAGCGAGTGCTACTCCGGGCGGGACAACCCGATCGTCAAGGTCGTCGATCAGGCGGCTGCCCGGGTACCGGGACGGCATCGGCCTGCGCTGGACAACGCCGCTCGGCAGCAACCGGTCCGCCGGGTGCTGCGGGTCAAGACCGTCGAGGCAATGCCGCGACCCATGTCGGCCGAGGTCTATGCCGCGCTGCTGGGTGAGCTGCGTACCAGCCGTGACCGGGCCTTGCTGGAGGTGATGTGGGAAGGAGGTCTTCGCCCCGGCGAGGTGCTGGGGCTGCAGTTGGAGGACATCTCCTACGGCCGACGCCGACTTACGGTGCGCAAGCGTCCCGATCACCCGCGGGGAGTGCAGCAGAAGTCCCGGCGGGACCGGGTCGTCGACCTGCTGGAAGGACGGGCTCTGCCGGCGTTGAACGCGTACGTGATGCACGAGCGTCCCACGGACGTCGACAGCCCGTGGGTCTTTTTGGTGGGCGGGCGGGGCAAGCGCCGCGGCGAACCGCTCAGCTATGACGGGCTGGTGCGGATGTTCGCCCGGGCAGCGACGCGGGCCGATGTCCGTGACGCCTGGCTGACTCCGCACAGCCTGCGCCACACCCATGCCACCCGGATGTTCGAGGGCGGGATGCGCGAGCTGACGCTGATGACACGGCTGGGCCATGCGACGCCGGACTCCATGAAGATCTACACCCGGGTCAGCGACCCCGAGGTCATCAAGGACTACCGCCAGGTGATCGGAGAGGTGACGCAGTGAGCTCGATCGTCCCGCTGCGGGCCTCATCACCGGCCCCCGACCCGTGCACGCCGCATCACTGCCCGATGCGGGAGTACGCCGCGTTCATCGCCGGACTCGACGTCAGCGAACCCCGAAGGCGTCGGCACGCCTCCTCCCACCAGCGGTTCGTGCACACCTTTCCTGACTTGACGACCTGGTTCGCCCAGCCGCTGCGGCAGCGTCTGGGCTGGCGCAACGGGGAGGACCAAAGTCGCCGCACCCGCCCGGACGCCGACTTCGATGCGACCACCGGATGGATCAACTTCCAGGCCCGCCACTACGTGATCTACCTGGGCTTGACCGGCCGCCTGCGGCTGGACTGGGGATGGCTGCTGGGCATCGGTGTGCTCAAGCCGTTCCAGGTCGCCGATCAGATGGGACTGCCCTTTCGGAAACACGTCAACGACCTGCAGGAACGGTTGATCGCTCTGGGGCACGCCGACTCCCGAGAAGACTGGCGCCTGCCTTGGGCCCTGATCCGGCTGGTCCTGCACCGCGGCGATCCCGACATCTGCGCGATCACCGCCGACGACATCGAGGAGATGCGCCATGCCGTCCGGCACCTTCAGCGCGTCCCGGGCATGGACCAGGTCATCGCTCCCGACCGGTTGCTCACCGTTCAGGCCGCATGGGGCACCAACGCCTACCGAGCCGGGCTGGCGCTGTTCCACACAGGCGTCATCGGGCATCCGCCCCCACGGATGCCCGCCGCTCCGCGTCTGCTGCTGAGTTGCAAGCCGCGTATCAACGCGGTGATGGAACGCTTCCTGGCCGAACGGGCCCTGGTGCTGCGGCCGGAGAGCATGAGCAGCGCCCGCGGCGGTCTGCGGCGCTTCGGGCTGTGGCTCGACACCGAGCGACCGCACATCGACCGTCTCGACCAGCTGAACCGGGCCGACGCGGTCGCCTTCATGGAGAAGGTCAACCGGCTGCGGAAGATGAAGCACCCGGACGAGCCGCTGAGCCCGGCCTACCGGGCCGGCATCATCTCTACCCTCGCGGTGTTCTTCCGCCATGCCGCACTTGGCGAATGGGACGACGTCCCGACCCGACCGCTGATCACCGCTGCGGACATGCCTCGCCGCATCGAGAAAGTTCCCCGCTTCATCCCCGAGCACCAACTCGAACCGGTCATGGAACGCATCCGAGCCCTGCCCTGCCCGCTGCAGCGATGCGCGTTGCTGGTGGCCCGCTGGAGCGGCGCCCGCCGCACCGAGATCCGCAAGCTGCATCTGGACTGTCTGGATGCCTACCCCGACGGCTCTCCCCGGCTGCGGCTTGCGGCCGGCAAGGCCCTCAAGGAGCGCACCGTCCCCGTCCACGAGGAGGCGGCAGAAGCCATCCGCGCCCTTGCCCAGCTGCGGCACAGCCAGCACGACCGGGGTATCTACGATCCTGACCTCGGACAGCCAGTGCGCTACCTGTTCCTGCGCAACGGCTGCCTCGCCCACCCCGACTACCTGTTCGCCGACCCCCTTGGCCAGATCTGCACAGGGCTGGGGATCCTCAACGGTGAAGGCAAACCCGCGATCCACGCGCACCGCTTCCGGCACACCCTGGGCACCCAGCTCGCCGAGAAGGGCGCCCGCATGCAGACCATCATGAAGGTCCTCGGGCACAAAAGCCCTGGCATGTCGATGACCTACACCCACATCTCGGACCCCAGCGTCCTGGCCGACTACCAGTCCGTCCTTCAACCCGGCGCCGTCATCGCCGGGCCGCTCGCCGAAACCCTGCGCGCCGGCCAGATCGATCAAGACGCGCTGGACTGGCTGAAGACCAACTTCTACAAGACCGAACTTGAGCTGGGCCGTTGCCTGCGCCTGCCGCAGGAAGGTCCCTGCGAGTGCGACCTCTACCTGACCTGCGCGAAGTTCGTCACCACACCTCAGTACGCTCCTCGCCTGCGCGAACGTCTCTGCACCGAACGGGAATTGATCGCGGACGCCGAGGCCCGCGGCTGGGCACGCGAGATCGAACGACACCAGCGGATCGCCGACCGCATCTCCGGACTTCTCGACGACCTCGGTGAGCCATCGGGTGATGCCTACGAGAATCCGTGACCTGGGAACCCACTGGACCGGCCCGTCCGCCGCAGCCAGGATGCGTCCATGCCCTTCCCTGAGCCGATGCCCGACCCGGGAACCGACACCCTCCGCCGCTACGTGATGGCCGCTCCGAGCCCCAAGACCGGCCGCTACCTGGACCTGCTCCACGGCAACTTCGTCAGGCTGCCCGCCGAGGAACGCACGCAGTTCCTCCAGGCCCTCGGCCTCGACTCGCGGAGCGTCACTGACGCCCAACTCGAATTTATGCTCCAGCCCAACTGGCGATCCCGCATCACCGCGGCATGGATGATCGGGCTGGACCGCCGTGAGCAATTCCGCGAGCGCATTGGTGACCTCCTGCTCGCCAGCGAACTCACCTACGCAGGCCAGGGCTACTGCATCGCACTCGCCCTGCTCGGCGCCACCGAGGACGCGGCCCTGCTTACCAACTACCTGGACCACTACCTCCGACGGCCCGAGTGCCGATACGACCAACACTGGGCGCTGGGCGCGCTCCTGCACCTCGACGGAACACTCGGCACCAAGCACGCCGCCGGGTTCCTGGAACCGGGCGGACTCTGGAGCCAATGGGCCAACGACCGCAACACGCCCCCGGAAAAGTTGAGGCAGTACATCGGGGAAATGTGCGCCCTCGCCAACGAGTACGCGCAGCCTCCCGGGCACCCCTGACCGAGCGCACTCGATCGGGCGAACTTGCCAGGCTCCTGAGGCGAAACTGTCCAGATAAGCGAGGAAGATCCGCTCTCGGCGGTGCGGGGCTCCGACGTCAGAGGCGCGAAGCACACACCAGCGCGCATCGAACCGGATGTCGGCCAGGGAGCCGAGTACGGCACCGAGTGCGCGCACAGCAGGCTGGCCTGCGGTGTCTCCCAGACACCACGGGCAGAGTTCCACGTCGCCAGGGGAACCGGCCGGCGAGGTGAGGAGCCCTCGGACATTCTCGATCACCACCAGGCAGGGGTTGAGGGCTTCGATGGCACGGACGACGTGGTGCCACAGACCGGACCGGGTGCCATCAGCCAGTCCGGCGCGGCGGCCGGCGACGGAGACGTCTTTGACAGGGGAAGCCAGCCGTCACGACGCACACCTCCGGGACAGCGGCCCAGTTCACGGCCGTGATGTCGCCGAGATTGGGCACGGTGGGCCAGTGGCGGGCCAGGATCCGGGCGGCACCTGGATCGATCTCGGCGTGCCAGGCGAGTGTGCCTCCGAGGGCGGCCTGGACGCCGAGGTCCAGGCCGCCGTAGCCGGAGCACAGGCTCCCGATCAACGGTGGCGTCCCCACCGAGACTAGGTCAGCGGCCATGGCGGGGTGCCGGAGTGTAGGCGAGCCGGACCGGACCAGGGGCCGGCGGCTCCGTGGGCAGGCGGTAGATCGAATTCGTCGGCCGTGCCGATCGGCTCAGCGCTGCAAGCACGCGCGGTGGCGTGCCGTCCAGGCGGTCCGCCGCGCCCCGCAAGGTGTCGCTCACCTCTTGGAGATCGTCGCGTACGAGCTCCATCCGCTCCTGGACGACACGGAACGCCGCCGCACGCGCGTCGCGCAGATCCGCCGAGTCGGGGGCCTCGGCGAAGCGGCGCAGGAAGCCGAACTGGGCATACGCCTCGGTGTAGTTCTCCACCGCACGCCCTGCGGGCACCGCCGCCGAGGTGTACGCGGCGATGACTGGCCCGAGGTCGAGTCCGGGGTCCTCGTCGACGGCCCGGAACAGGACCTCGTCCGACAGGTCCTTGACCAGCCCTGTCAGCGAGGCTAGTTGCCGGGACGCGGTGACGAGATCAAGGAGATCGCTCGGGGCTTGGGGGATAGTGATCTGAATGCGCAGCTGGTCGAACTCCCAGGCAACGGCGTACAGAGCGTCCTTCTCCAGGCCGGCGCGGCCAGTGTGGTCTGTCATGACTGGCTCCGACGGGTGGCACGGTCGGGAGCAGCGGCATGCGGGGCCGCGGTGGCCGTCGCAGCCGAGGCGGCGGTGGCGCGGGGGCGGCTGCGGGAACGGGCCGCGTCGATGCGGGCCTCAGGCGGCGCAACGGCCAGCACACTGACCGTGGGCGGTGGTGCGGGCCCGGTGCCGGACGCGGCCCGTAGGCGGCGCCGGACCTCGTCGAGCGGGCCCAGGGCGTGCAGGGCGTACCCGATCAGCCGTCCGGGAGCCAAGGACTCGTCGTCGGCCAGCGCCCGCACCTGCCGGGCGGAGGCCGCAGCCGTGCGGACGAGCGAGGCCTGGACGACCTGCTCGCCGAAGTACTCGGCCACCCCGGAGAGGGACAACGGATCGCAGATCCGCAGAACGCGTTCGGCGTCGAGCGTCCCGTCGGACAGAGCCCCCCGGCGCTGCGTTTCCCACAGCACGGTCAGCTGATCGATGGGCTCGCCGCGGTGATGCAGGGCGCCCAGAGCGCGGTAGATCTGCTGATGGCCGATGTCCGCGAAGTCGCCGGGATGCAACCAGCCGACGACGTCGAGCAGTTGCTCGGGCCGGGCGCTGATACAGCCGAGGAGAAACTCCTCATCGGCGAGAACCTGTTCGTCGACGGGCTGTGCCGGCGGGGAGGGGGAGGTGTTCGGCGATGGCGGCTGCACTGGCCGTGGCTCGGTGCCCCACCCGTGAGCGAGATCGGCGAGCACGTCGGCCAGGACCTGGGCGTGGTGGACCGTCTCCTCGACTCCGCCGCGGACGGCGTCGGCACGCGCGGCCTGGTGGAGGCGGATGGCGTGCTGGGTGACGCTGCGATGGATGGCGCCCTCCAGGACCATCCGCCCGTAGACGGGGGCATGGGTGGCGTGCGGGCATGCGGAGATCAAGGAATGGGCGTACGACGCGGTGAGCCCACGGGTCCGGGTGCTGGCCTCCTGCACGGTGTCCGTCACCCAGGACAGCGGGATCGGGTCTCCGCTCTTGCCCGTTGCGGCCGGGTGGCCGTCGGCCCGGAGCTTGATCATCGCGGCGTAGAGGGCGGCGTGCACCGGACGGTAGAAGTGTTCGGGCCGCAGCCAGGACGAGAGATGCTCGAGCTGGCCGGGGTCGAGGAGGACCGAGCCCAGGACGGCCTGCTCGGCTTGGATGAGCGGCGTCACCGCTGGTCCTCACCTGCGGCCGTGCGCTCGGTGCGCGGGTTCGCGACGGCGCGGTCGGCGGCGGCCATGTCGGCGGCGAAGCGGTCCAATTCGCCGGTGAAGGCCGGGTCCGAGGCGGGCACGGTGCCCGTCGGCACGACCAGCCACCAGTGGCCGTCGTGGTGTACGGCGGGAGTGCCGGCAAGCCGCTCGGTCGGGCGGATGGAAGCCCAGGTTGGTACGGGGTGGGACACAGGAGCACCTCAAGAAGAACAAGGGGAGGGCGAGCCGCGGCTCAGGGACGCGATGGGCCGTACGTCCGCGTCTCGTGCGCTCGTCGTGCCGGGCCGGGGCGGTCATGCCGCCGGGCCGAAGTCGTCGCGGTGCAATTGCTTGGCCAGCGCGCGCTCGGTGATCGCCGCGGTCGCCTGGGCGGAGGCGGCGCCGAGCCGGTCCGCGTCCGGTTCGCGGTACCAGGGCTTGAGGTCGAGGAGGGCGGGGCGGACCCCGGTGGCCAGCAGCAGTGCGGAGCCCTTGGGCAGGGCCCGGATCGCGTCGGCCGGCAGCACCCGCTCCTGACGCATCGACACCGACGTGGACTTGCCCGACTCGCTGGTGGACACGGAGACGGTGCGTACGTCGTGGTCGCCGACGAGGCGGGAGAGTTTGTCCGCGAAGTCGGCGTCGTCGATGCCGGAGCCGACCAGCTTGATCGTCGCGGCGGACCACAGGGCGTCCATGCCGGCCTCGCCCCAGACCCGTACGCCCTGGCGGTAGGACTGAAGGATCGTGATCGGGATGACGCCCCGGGACCCGAGGTGGGAGTAGAGGTCCGGGAGATCCGCGATCTTGCAGACGTTGGCGGCCTCGTCGAGGATCGCGAGCAGCGGGGCGTCGAGGCGTCCACCGTCGCGTTCGGCCTGGATGACGGCCGCGCGCATCACCGCGTCGGCGGCTGCCGCGATGATCGCCGAGGCGGAGCCGCCGCCGTCCTTCGACAGCAGGAACAGGGTGTCCTTGCTGGTCGCGAACACCTCCGGCTTGAACTCCCGTACCTTTTCCAGGCCGCTGGGAGGGGTGACCCAGGCGGCTATGCCCGGGTCGAGGAGGCAGCTGGCGTACTGCCGGGCGGTCTCGAAGATGCCGTCGCGGGTCTCGACGGCTCCGGCCACGGTGCCCTGGAGCTGTGCGGCGACGGAGTCGAGTCCGGCGTCCTGCAGGAGGTCGATGGGGGTGCGGTCGGCGGGGGAGGCGAGCCAGGCCAGCACGTCGGTGATCGGCCGACGGTCGCGGGCCGCCGCGAGGAACAGCGCGGTGAGGGTGTTGGCGGCGGCGGTGGACCAGAAGTCGCCCGCGCTGGACTCGTCCACCGAGGCGGTCACGAAGTGCCCGGCCAGCCGCCGGGCCCCGGCGAGATCGTGAGCGTCGGCGAGGATGTCCCACCACATGGTCTGCGGGGCGTGGGCGATCTGCTGCGGGTCCAGCGTCCACACCGTGCCCACGCGGGAGCGCTCGTCGAGGGTCGCGGTGAAGGCGTCGCGGGCCGCCTTGTTCGAGGTCAGCAGCACCGGGCCGGGGGCGCGGAGAATGGCGGGGATCGCCAGGCCCGAGGTCTTCCCGGAGCGGGGCGCCATGATCGCGAGGAGCACGTCCTCCCAGGAGGAGCGGACCTCGGTGGCTCCCGGCTTCAGCGTGCCCAGTAGTACGCCGCGGTCGTCCGGGGCTACGGCCTTGGGCTTGGTGCCCTTCAGGCTGGGCCGCAGGTCGATGGCCTTCGCGGCGATCTTCCTGGGCAGGAGGTCGGCCAGGTCCCGCTGATCGGCCAGCCCGTTGGGGTTCCGGCGGAAGCGCAGCCACAGCCGGCCGCCGAGGACAGCTGCCGTGATGAGCGTGGCGGCGGGCATCAGGTAGCAGCCGGTGAGGACGGCGGGCTGGGCGAGATGCGGCCAGGCGCGTTCGGGGTGCAGGAGCGCGTCGGTTGGCTGGAAGGCGGCCCACGGATCGGAGCCGACCACGGCGTTGGCGAGATTGCCGAACAGCCAGGCCAGCGAGCCTCCCGCCATGCCGAGACCGGCGATGCCGATCAGGAGGTAGAGGAGGAAGTCGGTGCCGGTGGCGGTCGAGGGCGTGCTGGTACGCGGAGATGGCAAGGCGGGATCCAGAGGGGTGCGGGCCTACGGGTGGCGGTGGGGCGGCGAGTTGCTCTGGCGATCACGAGCGGGCTCCTGGTGGTTGTGGCGGTGAGCAGGGGAGGTGGAGGGAACGGCGGGGAGCGGTCAGCGGCCCCGGCCCGGCCGGGGCGTTGTGGGTGGCGTGGCGGAGGACTCTTCGACAGCGGGTGTGGCTCCGGTGCGCGGGCTCGGGGCCGTCGCGTAGTAGCTGGCGACGCCTTCCTGCCAGCTCCGCTTCCGGGGCGGCTCGAGCCGCTGCATCTGGTGGCCGGCGCCGCGCACGTCCTCGGCGAGAGAAGTGAGCGTGGCAGCGGCGTCCTCGCAGAGGTGGGACAGGACCCAGCCGTCATCGGTGTCGGCGACGTTGGCCTGCACGGCCGCGGCCTCAA
Source organism: Streptomyces sp. NPDC055013 (assembly GCF_053608645.1). Lineage (NCBI taxonomy): Bacteria > Bacillati > Actinomycetota > Actinomycetes > Kitasatosporales > Streptomycetaceae > Streptomyces > Streptomyces sp. NPDC055013. The sequence goes on along the minus strand of NZ_JBSGVW010000008.1, from coordinate 254,523 downwards.
AGAACTGACCGAGGCGGACGAGGACGCCGTCGTCCGGGTCCACGACGTGCTCGATGAGGTCGGCCGCCCCCGCGTACGTCTCGGCTCCGTTGAGCTGATCGGTCAGGGACAGGATCTGCTGCCCGTAGGCGCGCGTGCCCAGGGGATCGGTGGGCGTGGTGATCCGGGTGACGTCCAGGCCGGGATCGAGTTCGACCTGGTAGCCGACCGCGGTGAGCATCCGGGCGGCATGGCTGGCCATCTGGTTCTCGCGCTCCTCGCCCATGTCCCAGGGCAGCCGGTACCAGAAGGAGCGCGGCGTGGTCTCGATGACGAACCCGGCACGCTTGAGAAGGGTGACGGCCAGCTCGTCTCCGCCCTCGGCGATGACGTTGCCGTCCGGCTCGCGGGTGATGACGACTTTGGGCGTGGTGGACATGGAGGCCTCCGCGGGCGGGTCAGAAGTGAGGGTTCTCGGTGGGCCGGTCGCCCGCAGTGGCGGCTGCCAGCAGCTCGGGCAGGTCGGCGGGGTCGGCGTCGCGTTGGTCCAGCCACCACCCGGCACGTGTCAGGGGCCGCGCGGTGTCCTCGATGGCGGCCCACTCCGCCTCGCTGGTGGTGCCTTCGAGGACGAGGGCGGTGTATGCGGCGGCCATGAGCTGGTGGCGGCAGCGGGTGCCCCAGGCGATGGCGCGGTCGGTGCCCTCCAGAGGAGGCATCCGGTACCGCGTCGACCATTCCTCGGCCTCGGCCTGCTCAGCGGCTCGCTTCTTCGCCAGCCACTCGGCCTTGGACTCGGTGTCCCCGCCTTGGGTGGCGCGCCAGCAGTCGGTGCAGTCGCGCTCGGCGAGCCAGCGGGCGTAGCCGGCACGCCGGTCGGCCGGACGGTCGGAGAGATCGACCTGAGTGGTGTCCCCACAGGCGTGGTTGATGGTCCAGATCTTCTTGACGGCCATGAGCCGGACTCCTTGTGCGATCGAGAGAAAGGTCAGCGCGTACGACGGGGGCTGGACGGGGGAGCCGGTGAACGGGCTGCTTCGTCCGGGGAAGGGGACTGGGCGGCCGGGCGGTTCGGGGAGGACGCGAGAGCGGCGCGGGCGCGGGCGGTGTGCGTGACGGACGGGACCTCGTGCCGGGGGAGCAGCGGTACGTCGGCCAGGGGCGGGGCGTCGTCCGGCGTCACGTCCGGCATGACCGCCAGGTCGAGCTGGGCGGTGACGAGTTGGTCGCCGAGGAAAGCGACGTGGTGGGCGATGGTGCGCAGGTGCTGGCCCAGCTCGCGGCCGTTGGCGGTGTCGAGTCGATCGCACCAGGCGGCGGCCGTGTCGATGAACTCCTCCAGGTCGCCGACGACGCCGTGGTGTTCGTCGAGGATCTGTTCAAGGACGTCGGCGACATCGGCCGAGCGGCGCAGCTCGTGCAGTTCTCCGGTCAGGGCGGTCAGTGACTGTCCGGGCAGTGCCTGGCGTCCGGGCGCCCCGTCCGGCGTGGGGATCGGGGGCGGCAGCATGATGCCTGGGTCGGCGGCGACCGAGAGGCCGGCGTCCTGGAACTCGCGGCTAGCGCGGGCCACGGCTCGCACCGCCGTGTTGTGCGGGGTGTCGGCGGGCAGGAAGTAGAGATCGAGGGTGTTGTTGTAGCGGAAGTGGTGCTTGCGCAGCACTTCGTCGAGGAACGGGTGGTCGTCCGCCACGGCAGCGGCCACACCGAGGTCCGGGTGGACACCGAAGGCGACGTCGGGCTCGAGTTGCAGTTTCATGCTGAGGACTCCTTTGGGTGCGGATGACCTAGCGGGCGCGGACCGGCTGCCGAGCGGCCGGGTCCGGGCGGTAGGTGACTGTGACGTCGGGCCGCTGCGGCACCGAAGTGCTCGCGCGAGCCGGGGAGATGGCGGTGGCGGCTTGGGCCCGGCGCTGCCAGGTCGCGGGAGTCGGGTCGGGACGTCCGTTGCCGCGGATGTAGGAGAACGCGTCGAACGCGAGGGCCGTGCTGTCCAGCCGCGTCTCGACGTACCGCAGATCGCCTTCGCCGTGCAGCAACACGCCCTCACCTGTGCGCATGTCGGTTCCGACCGCGCGCAGCGTGCCCTCGGGATCACGAACCTGGTCGTGCACGACGATCCGGGCGGCCCGGATGTCGGCAGCGAGCGCGTGGGAAGCGGTGACGACCGCCTCCTCACCGCCGAGGCCCTCGGGGACGGGGTCGCTCGACGGCTCGTCGAAGAGGCCTCGGCCGGGGGTGGGCCGGGCGGCGGGCTGGAGGTCGTACGCGGCGTCGGAGGTGACGCTGTACCGCGCGGCGCGCAGCGACTGGACGGCCTGCTGTCCGCGCCGCGTCAGGTCGCGGTCCGGCTCGGTCAGGGCGTACATGCGGCTGCCGGGCAGCCGCTCGAAGCCGACCCGCCGCAGCAGGTGATCGGCGACGTGGTTGTCGTGCGACAGCGCGGCCACGACGCCGTACTGGTTGTGGTGGGCGATGGTGATGTGCGGGGGTATTTCCGCCACGAAAGGTGCACCTCGCAGAGGTCGGGGCCGTGCGGAGGACGAGGATGTGGCCCGAAGACGGATTTGGCGGGGCCGGGGAATCTGCGCTAGCGCGATCGGCGTAGGCGGCCGTGTGGGAGGAGGCCGGGTGGCGCCGCAGCGGTGGACACCGCCGGCGTCGCGACGCTCTGGCGGATCGCGTGCGGGGACCGGGCGCGGGCGGCCTGGACCTGCGTGGACTGCTGTGACCTGTGCGGACGGCCGTGCAGGGCCCGCTCGGCTCGTGCCATCTCGACGAGCGCGCCGCCGTTCTCCATCCAGGTCAGGGAGTAGTGCCAGCCCTCGGCATTGCGCTCGACGACGGCGTTCCCGAACGCGGCCTCGGCGCGAGGTTGATCCGGCAGCAGCGCACCGGTGACGGCTTCGAAGTCGGCCTGAACACGTGCACCGCCCTCCAGGGCCTCGCGCAGCACCCGAAGCCGGTACGGCCACCGCCCCTCCGCACGATCCTCCGGATCCAGGAACGGGAGCATCTCCTCGGCGTGGGCGACCAGGGCAGGGCCGTGGTCGAGGAAGGGAGCGAACAGAGCCCACATCTCCGCGTCCCGTTGTTGCTGGCGCAGGCCGTAGTGCTCGTCGAGGGGCCAGTGGTCGGCGTCGCACAGGCTGTCGGAGATCGCGTCCCACTCGGCAAGGACCCGCTCGCCGGCAGCCACCGCCGTGGCGACCTGTTCAACCCCCGCCTCATGTACGGCCCGCTCGTAGCGGGGAAGTAGCCGGTTGGCCACCGCCGAAGCCGCGCGCACCGGGTCCGCGTCGACGACGATGCCGTTGGGCGCGTTCACCCGGTCCGCGACATCGCTGCCGCTCGGCTGCAAGGCGGCGATCAGGAACTCACGTTTGCGCCGTGGGCGGTCGACGACGACCAACTCGCAACCGTTGTCGCTGGTGAGCACGGCGTCCCGAGACAGCACGAACTGGTCGAAGGCCCATTGCACATGCCCGAGGTCCCAGACCCGCTGCGCGAGCGGGAACTGATCGGCGTACGCGGCGTGCTCATGGGCGACGACGATCCATGAGCCGGGCAGCCGAGCGGCGAGTCCTTCGGCGAACGCCGCGAGGTCCGCACGGCCGGGCTTGCGGGCTGTGGAGGCGACCTGGCGCTCTGACACCGACGCGGCGAAACGAGACACAGGGAGGTTGCCGCCACGCGTGGTCGGTGCCCGGTCAGCCATGACGGAGGCCCGTTTCGTTGGACGGCGGAGCCTGGCGGGCGTCGAGCCGTCGGGATTGGTCAAGGACCCCGAACGGGCCCGTGGCCAAGGGGATATGGCTGTGAGAGGCGTTGGCCGCGGTGGCGCGGAGGTAGTGCTGGACGAGCCGATGCGCCAAGCGGCGGATCGTGTACTGCTGAGACATGAAGGCGGACTTCCTGGGAACGCTCGGGGCGGGAAGACTTGGGGGCCGGGACGTGGCACCGGCCCCGCGAACGGTGGGATTGATCAAGGACGAGTGATCGCGGCCATCCGGGCGTCCGTGTCAAACAGCTCGCGCTCCTGCGGATGCAAAAGATGTTGAGTAATGAACGAACGGCCTGCCGCCTTCCACAGGCCGCGCCCCTTGGTGAGAGCGGAGACGGCCTGGGTCTCGACCCCGGTCAGCCCCAACAGCGAAGCTGCGGAGGCGAGTTGGTCGGCTTCCTGGCGGTAGATGATCCGGGTGGAGCAGTCGGTGAGCAGGCCCTCGGCCAGGGCCCGGCCCCGGGAGCCGGCATCACCCGCGGCCAGCAGGTCGCTGAGACGGTGGATGACCATCAGGTTCGCGATGCCCAATCCGCGTGAGAGCTTCCACTGGCTCTGCATCCGCTCCAGCAGCGCGACGTGGCGCATGACGCGCCAGGCCTCGTCGTAGATCACCCAGCGCCGTCCTCCGGCGGGGTCGGCGAGAGCGGACTCCATCCAGGCGGAGGCGCAGGTCATCGCCAGGACCAGCGCGGTGTCATCGCCCGCGCCGCCGAGGCGGGAGAGGTCGATGGACAGCATCGGCGCGCTCGGGTCGAACGCCACGGTGCTCGGCGCGTCGAACATCCCGGCCAGATCGCCGTGCACGAGTCGGCGCAGGGCGTGGGCGAGGTCCTCGGCGGCATGACCGAGACGGCCGGACAACTCGCCGAGCGCGGCATCGAGGCGCTCGCGGGAGCCGAGGACGTAGGCGACCTCCCCCAGCAGCGGCGTGGTGCCGTTGGCCTCGGCGTGGGCGACGACCTGGTCGAGCGCCACATCAAGGGCGGTGTGCTCCATGGGATGCATCTCGCGCCCCAGGACCGTCTTCGCGAGTGAGCCGAGCAGTAGCAGCCGTCGTTTGCGGACCTCGCCCCGCCAGTCCTCCTCGCCGACGCCGTACGGCCGGGCGGGTGCGTCCAGGGGGTTCAGGCGCCCGGGAAGACCGGGGCCGAGCGCGATGGTCTGCCCACCCAACTCCTGGGCGACGACGGTCCACTCGCCCTTCGGGTCGCAGGGCACATAGATCCGGTAGCCGAAGGCAACGGCGCGCACCGCGAGGGACTTGGCCAGGGCGGACTTGCCCATGCCGATGATCCCGGCCAGCAGGATGTTCGGATTGGTGAAGCCGTCGAGGCGCCCGTAGAGGGCGAACGGGTCGTAGGTGAAGGCCGCCTCCGCGTGGACGTCACGGCCGATGTAGATCCCCTGCGCACCCAGGCCGCCCTCCGCGAGGAAGGGGTAGGCCCCGGAGGCGGTGGCCGTGGTCATCCGGTGGGCGGGGAGCTTGAGACGGCCGCCGCGGGCGGAGGCCGGGCCTGGACGGCCGGCGGCCGGGTAGGTGGCCCGCAACTCGGGGTCGAAGCCGGGTGCGGTCGGGCGGGCTTCGGGGCGGGCGGCGTGCCGGGCCTGCTCCCGGGCTTCGGCGAACTGATTGCGGGCGGCGCGCGCCGTGCGGCGGTCGCTCTTGCGGGGGACGAACAGCGGGCTGGCGCTGGCGCGCGTACGAGACGGCATGGGGGTGGTGCTCCTGGCGGTCAGTGGCGGGTGAGGCCGGTGAAGGGGTCGCGCAGATCGGTCGGGGTGTGGTCACGGCGGACGCGGGCAGCGGTGGCCAGGTGGCGCTGGCACACGGTGAGTTCGGGCGCTCCCTCGGGCAGCCGGGCCCGGCACGCCTGCCGGGTGGGGAGGCGGCCGGAGCCGGGGTGCGGGGCGGCGTGGAAGGCTGCGTGCAGGTGCTCGGCTGCCTGCCACAGCCGGATCCGGCACGCCCGCAGATGGTCGCCCTCCGCCCTGGCCACCGGGGTGGTGCGGACGGTGTGGGCGTCGAGCAGCGCGTACAACGCGACGACGTGGGCGTGCAGGGAGTCGAGTTCGGCACGGCCGGCGGCGACCGGGGCGACCGGCATGTTGATCGCCTGATGGAAGTCGAGCGCGGCGGTGGCGAACGGGACGAAGTCCGGAGCCAGTTCGGGCAGGGGCTCGGTTGGCATGGGGGTGCCCTTCGGTAGAGCGCGAGATGGTGGTGCGGGTGCGTGCGCTACGGGCGGGCGAGGGGCAGGGCGGCGTTGGTGAAGGCCTCGGCCTGCTGCCAGGTCAGAAGGCGCAGGTCGACGAGGGCGGCGACGGCGGCCGTCTCGATCGCGGCGCAGGCGGCGTTGAGCTGCTCGTCGGTGTCGGCGCTCACGGTGAGCAGGCCGGTGAGGGCGACGTCGGCGTGCCCGGCGATCAGCTGCCGCTCGCGCTGCTTGATGTCGGCGTACTCGACCGAGTCCTCCTCGGAGTCGACCTGGCCCTTCCGCTGCCGCTCGGCGGCGTCGGCGATCACGGTGGCCTTGCGGCGCTGTACGTCCTTGAGGGCCGAGTCCAGGCCCTTGGGCTCGTAGGTCAGCGAGAGCGTGCGGCGCACACCGGAGGTGAACAGGAGCTGGTGCAGGAAGCCGGGTGAGGTCTCGATGCGGGGCCAGTTCTCGATCCAGAACGTGGCGTGGTGGGCCGAGTCGGTCTGGATCCGGTCGGCCTTCTCGACCAAGACGACAGGGCCGGCGGCAGCGGGCTCGGCCTGCGGGCGGCCCGAGGCCGACCACTGGTCCAAGGCTGCCGACGCCTTAGGGTCGTACGCGGTACGGATCACGGCGGCGATCTCGGCTGCGTCCAGCCAGCCGTTGGGCGTGAGCCCGGAGTTGCGCGCGGCCTGGTCGAAGATGGCGGTGAGCTGGGCCAAGACGGCGAAGCCGCCGGTGAGTCCGCCTCCGGCCTGGTTGATCAGGCGGCGGGCGGCCTTGAGGTCGAGGGCGAGCGCGACGTACGCCTCGTGCGGTGCGGCGGCGGGGCCGGCGGCGGCCAGCAGGTCGCCGTAGATGGGGCCGGCCACGGGAGTCGCCGCGCTGCCGTGCTCGTGCCAGTAGCGGTTGAGCGCGTCGCCGGAATCAGGCACCGTGCGCTCCAAGACCTGGACCCGGGCGATGTGCCCGGTACGCGCCAGAGCCGCCAGCGTCCGCCCCCAGCCTGCGACGTTGCTGGACTGAGTGGCCGGATCGAGCAGCGCGAACGCACGCGAGGAGACCTTCACCACCGCGGTGAGCGTGTCGTGGTGCGGATCGTGCACCGCGCCGAAACGACCGTGCGGGGCGGTGACCACCCGCAAGGACGCCGCCGTGCCCGGGAGATGCAGCAGGCCCTCGCGACGCGGCCGAGTGGAGGGCCGGGCGAGCCAGACCAACTGGCCCCGGAAACGACGCAGCGCGTACCGAGCGGCGATGGGCGCCCAGTCGGCGAGGGACCGTCCGCGATGGCGAACGAATACCGCCGCCAGGATCACCGCCCACAGCGGTATGAGCCTGAGCGCCCCGGTGACGCCGGAGGTGAGCAGCACCGCGAGCAGCAGCAGCCCGGTGACGGTGACGACGATCAGCTGAGGGGCCGATAGGCCGAGCAGGACACCGCGCCGCGAGCGATGCGGGAACTTCACGGTGGCCGGGCCGTCAGGCTGAGAGGTGTCGGAAAGCATGGCGAAGCCGTCCTTGGAACGTGGCGAGCAAGAAAGAAGAGAGGAGAGACGGGGCGGGCGGCGCCGGAGGCGACCGTGGCCGCCCGCCCCGTCAGGCGAGGGCTACGAGCCCGATCCAGCCGGCGGCTCGGGATAGACCCACCGTTGCGGCGTGGCACCGCCCTGTGCAGACGGCCCGCCCACCGGCCCGGGACGCCGGGGTGCCGACGGATCCAGGTGCGTGACCCGCGGCTGGGTCACCGCCGCGCCCTCGGGCGTCGGCCCGGAGGAGACCGGTGCCGCGTCGGCCGCCGTGCTCTGGCCGGGACGCTGGATCAGCGGCTGCCCGCGGTCACCGTCGGTGGGAGGCCGGCGGATCAGTGCCCGGCCCTTGTCGCCGGTGGCGTTCGGGTCCTCGCCGAAGCGGAAGTGGGTCTGCTTCGGCTTGTCGCCGTCGGCGGATCCGCCGGTCGGGTCGATGCCGGAGGCGACGCCGCCCCAGCCCTGGCCCGGAACCTTCGACGGGCCCTGCGGAGCGCGCATGCCGGTGCTGGCCGGCATCGCGAGCTGGCCCGCGGTCTTCGCCGCACCGGCTGCCACCGCCACCCCGGCGACGCCCGTACGGTGAAGGTCGTCATGGCCGGAGCCGTCGGCCGCCCAGTGCACGAACTTGTACGTCGCGTACGGACACAGCATCACCAGGACCATGACGACGACGCCCGCCAGAACGTCCGACAGCGCGCTGATCCCGTCCGAGGCGTCACTCTTGCCCATGGCCGAGACGCCCAGCAGGAACACGATCGTCATCAGCAGCTTCGAGACGATGAGAGCCGCGGTGGCCTCGATCCAGCCGCGACGCCAGCGCCGGGCCACTTCCCAGCCGCCCCCGGCCCCGGCGAACACGGCGAGCGTGACCAGGACCAGGATGCCGACTTTCCGAGCGACCATCACGGCCCAGTACAAGAAGGCACCCATCGCGCTGCCGAGCGCGGCGATGGCTGGGAGAGTCCAGCCCAGGGCGTACATGGGCCCCAGGTTGTTGACCGCAATGATGCGGCGAACGGCGTCGTCGATGGAGGTGTTGGCCGCCTTGAACAGACCGGCGCTGAGGGCGTCGACGACGGTGATCGCCACGGTGGTGCAGGCGATGGCGGCGAACGCGAACAGGACACCGGTCACCGTGCCGCTGACCGCTTGAGCCAGGGCACGTTCGTCCCGGCGCCAGGCGGCGCGGGCGAGCTGCAGACAGAACGTGCCGACGGTCAGAATGAGGCCGATCGGCAGCAGCAACTCGTAGTTGCTCCTGAACCACTCGGCATTCAGGTCGATGGCCGTCGTCCTGTCGACCGCCTTCGACGCCAGCTCGGCGGCGGCCTGGGCCATCTCGCCCATCGACTTGGCGATCCAGGCGCCGATGCCATCGGTGACAGCCTCACCGGTCGAACCGACGACGCCGCCGATGGTGTTGCACATCGTCTGCATCAGAGGCAGGTCACAAGCCCCCATAAGGGCACCTCCTTTCGGGAGCGGCGGCGGTCACGGCGCGACGCTCGGCAGCACGCCGACGAGGGCGCAGTCGTGGTGGGGACGGCACTGGACGGCGAGCGTCGTGGAGCGCGATTCGGCTCCGGCGCCCGAGCCCTTCCAGGCGATGGCCTGCTTGCCGGTGACCGTGACGGCGTAGACGTACGCCTCGGTGATCGCGCCGGGGTCCTGGGCCAGGGCGGTCTTGAACGCCTGCGGGTAGTGGCCCTCGCCGACCGTGGCCCTGGCGTGCTGGCGGTTGTCGTGCATCCGCGACCACAGCACCGGGCTGGGGATCTGGTTGGTGACGGACGCCCAGTCGGCGTACTTCTTCTCGGCGGTCATCCACCGCTTGAGCCCGGCCACATGCTCGGCCCGGGAGATGGAGCGGGTGTCGTACGACCAAAGGACCTTGGTGGCCGCCTTGCCGAAGGCGATCGGATCGCTCGTCCGGGGCGGCGCAGCGACGGCCTCACGCTTGCCGTTGGTCGTCTCCGGCGAAGCCGATTCCGGGGCGGACGTCCTCGCCGGAGTGGGGGCCGCGGAGGCTGCGGGCTCCGGGCGAGTCAGGTACGCGAGCAGTCCGGAGATCGCCAGCAGCACCGCGAGCACGATGCTGCCGAGAGCGATACGCCGTAGGACCGAGGAGGGCGCCCCGTAGGTGCGCTCCTGAGCAGTGCGGGAACGTTTCCTGGACATCAGTGGACCTGCGTCCCCATCGCCGAGAAGAACGCGACGATGCCGTTGGCGGCCCCGAGCAGCAGGGCGCAGCCGGCGGCGACGACGGTGCCCTTCTTGCCGTTCGCCTCCGCCTGGTGGCCGCCGCTGTGGTGGCCCCAAGCCCAGACGAGGGCGGATATGGCCAGCGCGCCGACCACCGCGATGATGCTGTAGAGGTTGATCGAGGAGACGACGTTCTTCAGCACGCTGAGGCCGGGAAGCCCGCCCTCCTTCGGTGTGATGCCGGGGTTGTACGCCAGATACTGGGCGTGCTGCATGAGCTTCACTTGGAACTCCAGTGCGATTTTGGGCGCGCGAGGGCCCGAGAGGTGATGGAGCGAGGGGAGGGGGAGAAGAAGCCGGTCAGACGACCCGGCGGGCGGCGACGATGTCCGCACGCCATTCGGCGAGGGTCGAGATCTTGACCACGTCGCCGGTCTTCGGGGCCTGCAGGATCAGCCCCTGGCCAATGAACATCCCGACGTGTTCGGGCGCTGCGGCCGTGCCCCGGGTGAACAGGAGGTCACCCGGCTTGAGGGCATCGACGCTGACCGCCTTGCCCTCCTTGACCTGCGTGTACGTGGTCCGGGAGATCGAGACACCGCCGGCCTTGTACGACGCCTGCATCAGGGACGAGCAGTCGCACCGGCCCATCGGGTCCTGACCGTGGGGATCCGAGCAGTTGCCGCCCCACTGATACGGCGTACCGAGCTGACCAAGGCCCCAACGGATCGCCGTACGCACCGACTTGGGCGCACGAGCCGGGATCTTGTAGCCCTCGGGGACGGACCCCTCGGGAATCGGGCCGAACGAGGACCCGTCCCCGTCAGTGCCGCACGCGGTAGCCGCCGAGGAGGCCGTCTGCTCGTCCTCACCACCGGTGTGGCTGTCCTTGCCAGAACTTGCGTTCTGGCCGAGCGACTTGGCGATGGCCCTCTGGAGCGCTGTGGCCAGCGGCTCCCACTTCGCGTACGCGTCGGGAAAGCCGCTCTTCTGAACCGCCTGTGCGGCCTGGGCGACGGTCATCGACTGCCAGCCCGAGACCTTGAGCAGGCCCTCGTAGAACTTCGTCGAGGAGTGCACCGGATCACGAACCTCGGCAGCCGTACCCCAACCCTGGCTGGGTCGCTGCTGAAAGAGACCGAGCGAATCCCGATCCCCGTAATCCAGATTCCGCAGCCCCGACTCCTGCAGAGTCGTGGCCAGGGCAACGACCTGCCCCCGCGCCGGTACCTTCATCGCGATGCCAGTGGCCTGGATCGTCTCGGCGTTCGGGATCTGCTCCTCGGGGTCATCCAGTCCCGAAACGGACACGGCCCCCTTGCCGTCGCCCTTGAGGATGGACTCCACCTGCTTCGCGACCGCCGCGCTGTCCACAACCTGTGCACCGTCCGTGGAACAGGCGGCCTGAGCACTGCTGGAACCAGCGAGAGCGACAGCGACGGGCGTTATCAACAACGTCGGGCCGAGCGCCACGGCCCCTGCTATGGCGATGGCCTTCTTCACGGACGCGTGCCGAACGCCGAACGGCAGGACAGGGAATCTGGCCCCGGGGAGGGGCGCTCCTGGGCATGCTGCATCGGCAGCTCCTTACTCGTAGGCAGCGCGGCGCAGGCGTTCTCGTCGAAAAGGCCACCGGCACCGCCGGGTTATGAATTCGCAATCCCTGGGGAGACAGGGAAACCAGGGCCGGGAGCTGCTAACTCCCGGCCGCTGGCCCTTGTTGGAAAGCGGCAGCCAGCCGCGCTCGTAATCTCACTCGCCACATGGGGAGTCCCCTTCGCCGATTAGGAAGCCAGTCGGTGAGGTGTCAGACATGCTGTCCATTGGACGGAACGGCACGCCTCGACACAGCTCAGCAGGGGCGGAACCAGGTCCTGTCCTGCGAACACGACGAGACTGTAGGGACGAAGTACGGCCGCACCAAACGGCCGGAGCTTGAGGCGGCTTTGGGGCGTTGAGCTGGGATCTGCTTCATTGGGTGCGGCCGGAATTCGGGGTTAACCTCCAGCGCATTGCTCGCCACGGCGGCTGCTTTCGCAGTTCCGCCGATCGCCCCATGCCGACGTGCGCTTCCCTCCGCGAGCGGAGAAATGGGCGCACGACCGCCCCCCTGAAAGAGAGAACCGCGCAATGCCGTACACCTTGCACCGAGGCGACGCGCTGACCGCCCTCGCCGGCATTCCCGACAACAGCGTCGACGCCGTGATCACCGACCCGCCCTACAACAGCGGCGGCCGAACGAGCAGCGAGCGCACCGGTCGCTCCGCGCGCGCGAAGTACACCTCGGCTGATGCCGAGCACGACCTCGCCAACTTCCCCGGCGAGAACCGAGACCAGCGCTCGTACGGCTTCTGGCTCACCCTTCTGCTCACCGAGTCCTATCGCGCGACCGTCGAGTCCGGCACCGCGCTCGTCTTCACCGACTGGCGGCAGCTGCCGACGACGACGGACGCGCTCCAGGCCGCCGGCTGGACCTGGCGCGGGATCGCCTCTTGGCACAAGCCGGTCTCCCGGCCGCAGAAGGGCCGACTCAAGCAGTCGTGCGAATACATCGTGTGGGGAACCAAGGGACCCGTCGACGCCAACCGCAATCCCGTCTACCTGCCCGGCCTCTACACAGCGAGCCAGCCGAGGAAGGGCCGCGTGCACATCACTCAGAAGCCCGTGGAAGTGATGCAGGAGCTGGTGAAGATCTGCCCGCCGGGCGGAACGGTCCTCGACCCGTTCGCTGGCTCCGGGACGACCGGGGTCGCCGCCTTGCGCGAAGGCCGCCAGTTCATAGGCGTCGAGCTGTCCGAGCATTACGCCGACATCGCCGAAGCTCGTCTGCGCAATGCACTCACCCAGGACGATTTCGAACTCGCCGGTCCTGAGAAGTGAGAGCGGACGCCCCAAGATCGGGGGCCCGAACGCAGACAAGGGCGGCTGCGCCACGGAAACCCGCGGTGCAGCCGCCCTTGAGCGATTGGTGGACCAACTCGGTCTGCCAGCAGTGGGCGCACTCCCACGCGATCTCGACCCTTCAACGCTTGGGAGCCCAAGCGGGCCGAGACGACAGGAGTTCGGAGGTGAGCGGCAGTAGTTCAGTTCGATTCCGGTCGGTTTTCGTTCTCGATCGCCTCACGAACGGCCATCGTGAGGTGCGCGGCTCCCTCGACAAGGCCGTTGATGAGGACCGGCCTGCCGTGTGCGAGCTTCAGCTGAAGACTCACGTTCCCGCCAAACGCGCGGCCGAGCGCAGTGTCCTTGCTGTGGTCGGTGAGGTTGGTGACGTCCTCCCACCTCACGACACGGCGCTTGTCCCGGTAGGTGTGGACCAGACCGTCCACGTACAGCTCGAACGCCTCACCGGCGCGTGTCAGGGACAGCCAACCCAGCCTGCACCCCACGAGTACTGCCCCGAGGCCGCAGCCGAGTACGACGCTCGGCACGAAATCGTCGCCGCTGTTCGAGTTCGGGTACGTGGCCATCGCAGACACCACGCCAAGCAGGAGGCCGACAGGACCCAGCAGGAGCAGCACCAACGAATGGCGACGGCGACGACGGTTGTCGATCTCATAGCGCATCACCAATGCGCCCAGCTCGTCTCCCATACGAGGAAGCTATGGGCCATCGTTCGGGACCGGTCCCGCCACAGGCCCCCGGGGTCCCTTTCCTGTGTGCCCTTCATTTTGTGGGGCATCGCATAATTCCCCAGCCGGAACATCACCGACTGGGCCAGAGACATCGCGGCGTCGACGCCTTCGCCCTCATACAGACGCCGAAGTTGCTCCTCGTTCCCCACGATCGCCAGGGCTCCCGGGCCGTTGGGGCCCCTCACATTGAGCATCGGCTGCGGATTGAACGTGGTCCTGCCTCCTGGAAGGGGACGGTGGACGGTCGTTCGAGCCCGGTGCCGCAGGAGTAGGGAAGAGGCCAGCAACGAAGTAGCGGCGCACGCCCCGGGCTCCCTCGGCCCGGGTTGTCAGTGTCGTCGCCTACCGTCACGGGTATGACTTCTCCTTCCCGTACGTCTTCGACCCGGTGGCTGCTGGAGGCCACCTGCCAAGCCGCGCACTGCGACAATCCCGCCTGGGAACAGCAGCGGCAACTCCTACGCTCCGTCGCGTTCTTCGATACAGCGCGGGAGGTGTGGGTGGTGCGAATCGGCGCTCTCGATGTCCATGCGCTCGGTGCGCTACAGACGCTGTACGAGGCCGCTCGACGGTTCGGTACGCACGTACAGGTTGCGGCCGCTGTCGCCCCGGACAACTGGCAGGGCCCGGCGTTCGACGACGACAGCGAGCTTGCCCGGTTGGCATCAGCCCGCACCGATCAAGGACGGAGGCTGGGGCAGCTTCCGTCTGCCTGAGGACGCCCCGGTGTGCCCGGATCCGGCCTGAAGGGCCAAGTAGGGCCACTTCAAGCTGCCTTCGCAGGGGGAGATCTCCACCGACGGGGGCCGAGCTGAGGCCCTTTCACTGGTCCTAAATGTCGCCGCCGTGGCCAGTTCACCTGTATTGCGAGGAATGCGAAGTTTTGGAATAAGCACCCTCTGCCAGCAGAACAGTCACTGTTGCAGGCGATGCCCCGCAGATCACGGAGTGGGTGGCTGGTAGTCATGAGACTCGTACCAGCCCCCTCTCGGTGAACGACGACTGGAACCAGGCCTTCTGGTGATGTGACGGTACGTGCCGCGGTCACGGACGGAGCTCCGTAAGCTGCCGCCATGAACACCGTGAGCGCCAGGATCTGGAAGTTCAAAATCGTTCCTGGGGCGGGTGGCGATCCTAGCGTTCACGCCAAGAATCTGGGGAGGACGGACCTACCCGTCACCCTTGCCCGCTTGGTGCACATCAATGCCTTGGCCTGCGACTTCCGGCGAGTCGTCGACTACCGCGTTCGCCTGCATGAAGCCCGGCTGTTGACCAGCTATCTCGCTGCCCCAAGCGGGCTTGCCTTTCAGGTCGACTACCCGTCACTGCTGGCCACATCGCTACACGTCCGACGGTTCATCAGTGAGTGTGCTGGGCTGGGTGTGATGACAGCTGGGAGCGAGACGCTGTTCTCGTGGAAGCCAGGCCGCAACGCCCTTCACAGCTTCGACGTCCTTCCGCCCGGTCCCTTGCAGGCCAAGTACGGGACCTTCGGCGTCAGGCCGGATCTTTTGTTCCACCTGCCTCAAGGGGCCGTTGCCGGAGAAGCGCGCGGTCGCCATCGAGAGGCGAAAACGCTGTTCCCGAAGGGGCCGGATGCGAACCAGAGGGCCCGGCTCCTTCAGCTTGCCGCCTGGTCGGCTGCCTTGGAGGACCACCCGTACTTCATGAGCTGGGTCTGGATCGGTGCCATGGGGGTGGGAGTTGACATCTTCATCCCCGACGCTGGTTGGTGGAGCAGTGACGGCGTGCAGCTCGGACCGATCCCGGAGGAGGACGAACCGTATTGGTGGATCGACCCGCCGAGTCGGCAGCGGCCGCGTGGGTTGGATGACGGCATGGACAGGCGGCCTCCACTCCTCCGGCCCGGACGACCGCGCACCGACGTAGGGGCCATCCGAGACCGCGCGGACGCGAGAGTGAACAGCGTCCTCGACACCCTTTACAAGACGGCGGACTCGGATGTGGGCAGCTTCGCGGGCGTACCTGTGCGAGGTTCCTGGGCGATGGCCGACGAACTTGACAGCACTCCCCGGTACGAGGTCCTGATCGGTGTCCTCTCCAAGTACCCGTCGGCGTTGCGCTCTGCACGTCGGCGTCGAGAGGGTATCGAACTGGCAGGGAAGCGGGCGGATGTCCACTTGGAGGGCCGCCTTCTCACCGTCGTCCGTGAGACCGGCGGCACTCAGCCGAGCTGGGCGCAGCTCGAAGAAGAGCTCCTTGAAAGGTAAGGACGCCAGAGCCCCGCAGCCGAGGTCGTCTCCGCTCTCGGTCAGGCTGCTACGAACGCTCGTTGGATGAGCGGCGCCGCCTTCTCCAAGTCTGCCGCAGAGGCGATCCGGACTTCCAGGTCACCTGTGCCGAGATGGCCGATGCCACGCATGTCGCGCGAAAAGCCTTCCTCCAGAGTCACGGTGTCCGGGTCGATCTTCAGGTAGACCATGATCGCCTCGTGCTTGGGGCGGAAGATGACGGAGGCGATGTTCACCATCCGCCGATAGGCGATGTAGTGCTGCTTTGTGTCGACCTCTACCTCGCCCGAGGCGGTCAGCATCTCGTCCAGCTCGCCGTACAACGCGCGCAAGCAAGCGGGAGCCACGTCGAGAGTCGCGCGGACCGACTGCGCGCCATCTTCCTTGTGAGAGACCACCTCCCGCTCTCGAGGCTGCCGTCGAGTGGGTGCCGGACTGGTGCTGCCGGCGGCCGACTCGACCAGCAACAGACTCAGCAGGCCGCCGTTGAAGACGCGGTAGCGCACGAGGTCGATCCGCTTGTTTAGGTCATGCACGGCGACCCTGTCGTGATGGGAGAACCCGGCAGCGATGCAGACCATTCGCGGGTTGCGCCAGTCGATCGTCGCGGCTGCATCCGTGCCCAGCTTCTCCTTGACCAGCGCCTCGAATTCGTGGCGCGCGGAACGCAGCCAGGACAGGTACGAGACAGCCTGCGACAGGACACCGTTGTCGGAGCCCTTCTTGTACTCGATCACCACCGGGCTGTTGTTTTCGTCCAGCCCGAGCGAGTCGATCCGGCCTCGGTGCCATGGACCCGTGGGGTACTCCGACGCCAGGAAACGAATGCCGAGCATCGCCTCCATGCCAGCTTCGATCCGACGCTGCAGCTCCACCTCCAGAGCCACCGAGGAGCCACGCAACTCGACGTCCTGGCCATCGGCATCCAGCTGGAACAGCTTCAGGTCGGTCACCAGCGTCCCCTCCTACGATCACTACAGGTGAGGCAATCGAGAGACGCCTGCGGGTATTCCCGGACTTGATCTTTAAGTGTGCCAAGCACGGAGAGAGCGGTTGATGCAGGCAGATCCAGTCGATGCGGTGCTGTGCAGATGATGAGGGTTTGCGACACTGCGGGGCCCGAGGCGACGTCAAGTACCACCATCGACCTTGCCATTGAGTGGGCAGGCTCGTCTCCATGACCAAGGCGTGAAGTACGGGAACCTCAGGGCACTTCGCTCGATAGGGTCTCGTTCGTCAGGAGTGTGACGGGAGTGGGGCATGAGCAAACTGCACGTCGGGTATGTCCGCAAGGCGATCGAGGAGCGCTTCACCGGCCTCATCGACATGACGGACCAAGCACGGTTATCCGAAGAGAAGCGTCATCAAGCCTTCCTTAGCCGCGGGCTGGCCGCACTCGCCGTGCAGATCGAGCACCCATGCAGTGACCGTGCCGCAGCGATCAGTGTCTTCGATGGTCAGGATGACCGCGGCCTGGACTCCATTGCCGTGGAGGTCAGGTCCGCCCAGCCGCGAATCTGCCTGGTGCAGGCTAAGTGGAGCGACCAGGGCAAGGGCGGATTCGGCGAGGCCGAGGTTCATAAGATGATCCAGGGCCTGAATCTGATGCTCGACCGTCACTTCACTAAGTTCAACAGCCGGTTCCAGCCGTTCGTCCCCGACATCGAGCGGGCGTACGAGGTCGGCACGCCGAAGATCACGCTCGTTCTCGCGTTGATGCGGACCGCTCCGATCAGCCAGGACGTCCGCGAGCTCCTGGAGGAGAAGGTCGCGGAGCTGAACCAGGTCGAGGAGATGGTCGAGTACAAGATCCTCGACCTTCGTGACTTCCACCGTGCCATCCTCGGCGACGCCGCGGCGCCGCGGATCGACACCAAGGTCCGACTGGACGGCTTCGTGCAGGAGTCGACTCCGTACAAGGCCCTGTACGGCACCATGACCGTTCCCGACCTCGCGGACCTCTATGGCGAGCACCGGCGCGGCCTCTTCGCGCGGAACATCCGTGACTCCCTAGATCTGACCGACGTCAACATCAAGATCAGGAACACGCTGCTCGAGCAGCCGGAGCACTTCTGGTACTTCAGCAACGGCATCACCATGCTCTGCGAGACGATCAAGCCGGCCGGCAAGGCGGTGCCCGGCAAGGTCGGGGACTTCCAGCTCACTGGGGTCAGTGTGGTCAATGGTGCCCAGACGGTGAGTGCCATCCACCGGGCGTACACCGCCGACCCGGACACCGCACAGTACGGCCGGGTGATGGTGCGTCTGATCTCCCTGGAGGACTGCCCTCCCGGTTTCGGCGATCACGTGACCACGACTACAAATACGCAGAACCCGATCGAGGAACGCGACTTCAAGTCCCTCGACAGCGGACAGGTCCAGCTTCGCGACGACTTCGCCCTCCTGTTGCACCTCAGCTACGTGATCAAGCGGGGTGAGACGACGCCGGAGCCGGAGCACGGTTGCTCGATGGCGGAGGCCGCTGAGGCTCTGGCCGCCACGAGCCCCAACGCCCAACTCGCTGCCGTGGCCAAGCGCGATCAGAACCTCGCTGGCCTGTGGGAGGACGAGACCTACCAAGAGATCTTCGGGCCGGCGCCGAGCGCATTCCGCGTCTGGCGCTGCGTCCAGCTCCTCCGCGAGGTCCGCACCCAGCTGCAAACACTGCGGGACGGACTGCTCTGGCGCGCCGATGCCGCCGCTTTCTACGGAGATCTCCTGGTCACCCACATCGTCTTCCGCCGTCTGAACACCCGCTCAATCGAGGACCCGGAATACGACTGGTCGGCAGAACTTGCGAAGGTCCCAGACCTGGTACGGGCCACCCTCGCCTGGGCGCTGACCGCCATCGACGAGGAGTATGGCAAGACCAGCCACATCATCGCCGCAGTGCGGAACACTGAGCGGATCGAGCGGGTCGTACGGGCAGCCCTGCGCGGCCTGGACTCTGGTCGCAGTGCGCCTGCGCTGGAAGAGAATTACCAGGTCACGGAGGTTGAGACCCGCGGACGTCAGGTCAACGCCGTCACCACTCTGATCGCCAAGGGACGTATCCCGGACGGCACGGTCCTCGAGTACCGGCCATACAGCAAGCCCGAGCGCCGCGACATGACAGAGTGGCTGGCGGAGGACCCGAAGCGTTCGCGTGCGACTTGGAGCAACGACGGTGGTCGCTACCCACTGCAATGGCATGCGAACGAGGAGTGGTACTCGCCCAGCGGCCTCGCTCGGGAGATGCGTCGACTCGCCTCTGGGGTGAGCTCCTCGGTGCAGGGCACCCTCCGGTGGTTCGTGCCCGGTGAGGGGTCACTCGATGAGCTGGCGCTGGCTGTGCGCCTGGAGGAAGGGCTGGACACGGGGGACCAGTCGGCCGGCGCCTGACCCCGGGGCGGGCGATGGCTGCCCGAGCCCAAGCGGCGGGGTTCCCAGGCTGCGATGGGCCTGTTGTCCGGGAGCGGACATAGGGAGCATTGTCGGTGGTCCGCTGTAGGCTCGCGCCGCACCGCATGGCAGAACACCCGCGGCCTGATAGGAAGCGCCGTAACTGATGGCTCAGCGGCCGTAGAATCGCAGGTTGCGGATGCGATGGGTGTGGACCAACCAGGTCCCAGAGGCACCGCCGGGACCACCGAGCACAGGAAAGAAGCAGCACGCTGATGGAGGAACTGACCTTGGACCTGGCCATCCCGCAGCAGCCCGGGGATGGGGCCGATCCAGCGACGGAGGACACTCAGCCTCGGGTCACCGCCCTGGAGGAGGGGCAGGTCGTCGACTACATCACTGGGGAGGCGATCAGGGAGACACCGAAGGAGAAGGTCCGACAGAGGATCGTTCGCGCACTGGTGCACGAGCACGGCATCGACCCTCATGACATGGCGCGCGACTTCTCGGTCACGGTCAGTGAAGAAGGTGCTCCGCGTAAGCGGACGAAGAAGGCCGACATCGCGATCTTCGAGTCCGGTGCCCAGCACACCACGGCGAATCTACGCCGCGTGGTGATCTGCAAGCCTGAGCCGAAGCGAGGCAAGAACGTCGTCAAGCTCCGCGAACCGGTGCAGGCGGAGAAGGATCTGGCCGAGCTACAGGAGCTGATGGGCAACGAGGATCGTCCCGAATGCGCGGACGGCATGTGGACGGACGGGGTCGACTTCTTCTTCCTCAAGAAGGTGATCGGCGACTTTGGTGCGACTTTCGAGGACCGCAGCGACTGGGAGGTCGCCGAGGGGACTAGAGGCAGCCGGACCGTGGCTTCGCATCAGCGGCTGCGGCGAGCTGAGCCGGAGATGCTCAAGACGACCTTCCGGCGTTGCCACAACTACATCCACGGCAACGAGGGCATGCCGAAGGATGCCGCCTTCTGGCAGTTTCTCTACCTCCTGTTCGCCAAGATGTACGACGAGCGGGTCAGCCGGGGAACGGCCCACGGAAGGTTCCGCACGGGCCTAAAGGAGATGTTCGACCCGGCGGGCCGTGCAGCCATCAGCGCCCGGGTCAAGGAACTGTTCGAGGACGTCAAGCGCGAGTACAAAGACGTCTTCAAGCCCACCGACGAGATCACCCTCTCTGACCGGGCCCTCGCCTTCATCGTCAGCGAGCTTGCGCCCTACGACCTGAGCGGCACGGATGTCGACGCCAAGGGAATCGCCTACCAGGAGCTCGTCGGAATTAACCTGCGCGGCGACCGGGGGCAGTACTTCACTCCGCGCGGCGCGGTCAACCTGATGGTCGAGATCCTCGATCCCCAGGAGGACGAGACAGTTCTCGACCCGACCTGCGGTACCGGCGGCTTCCTCCAGGCGACGCTCAACCACCTGCATCACACCTGGCAGAAACAGGAAGGGACATTCGGCTTCCCCGATACCGATGAGCAGCGCGAACGCTTCCGGGACCGGTTGCAAACGTACGCGGAGAAGCACCTGTTCGGCGCGGACTTCGACCGGTTCTTGGTCCGGGCGACCACCATGAACATCATGACGCTCGCGGAGACGACCGGGAATGTCTTCCACATGGACTCCTTGGCCTTCCCCCGAGGGCATCTGCCTGCCGTCGAGTCGGCGAAGAAGCAAATTCCGCTCGGCGAGGTTGTGGACGTGCTTCTCACCAACCCTCCGTTCGGGGCCGACATCCCCGTCAGCGACGATTCGGTCCTCGAGTCGTTCAGCGACGGCATCGCCAAGTCGTGGGTGCGGAACAAGGAGACCGGCAAGGTCGAGGCCAGCGGGACTACACCGTCGAGCATGGCGCCCGAGCAGTTGTTCATCCAGCGCGCCATCGAGTGGGTTAAGCCCGGTGGCCGTATCGGCATCGTCTTGCCCAATGGCATCCTGTCGAATCCAGGGCCGACCGACGAGGCGATCCGCCGGTACATCCTGGAGCACTGCTGGGTGCTCGCGAGCATCGAACTGCCGGTGGAGACCTTCATCGTCGACGCGAACGTCAACATCCTCACGACGCTCCTCTTTCTGAAGCGGAAGACCGATCGGGAGGTGCGCAACCACCGGATTGGAACGGAGAAGCCATACCCGGTCTTCATGGCAGTCGCCGAGAAGGTCGGATTCGACCGCCGGGGGAATGACCTCTACAAGCGCAAGCCCAATGGGGACATCGTGGTGGAGACGAAGGTCGAAATGGAGCGGCTCCGCATCCGCGGCAAGGTGGTCACCCGGCCGCTGAAGCGTAGCCAGCCGGTCATCGACAACGACCTGCCAGTGATCGCGGAGAAATACCGGGAGTTCCGGGCCAAACACCCGGTGCCGGGCGTGGACCCGCGCGAGGGCACGGAGGCGGGCGCGTGAAGGTCGCCAGCCTTTCCAACCCGGTGATGTCAGACTGGCTGGCGGACCAGGGGCTCCGGCTCGACGCATCGCCATACATCGCGGGCTCCCTGGAAGCGAAGAAGATGCTGGAGCGCCTGCCGGACACAGTGCCGCTGGCGAGCGTGACCTCCGGGTACAACGGCGGGATCTTCAGCGGGCCCATGTTCCGTCGGGTCTATCTCACAGACCCTGATCACAGCGTGCCGTTCCTTGGTACGAAGGACATGATGGCGGCCGACCTCACGGGGCTGCCCCGGCTGCGGAAGTCCGACGCCAGGTCGGCGGCCTTGTCCTACCTTCAAGTGAAGCCCGGTATGACCTTGATCTCGCGCTCGGGGTTCAACGCCGGCAGGAGAGCCTACGTCCGGCCTGACATGGGCGACTGCTGGGCGTCGGAGGACATCCTCAAGGTCGAGCCTGACCCGGAGGAGATTAAGCCCGGGTATCTGTACGCCTTCCTGCTTTGCCGGTTCGGAGAGTCACTCGTCCGCGGATCGGTCTATGGGTCGGCCGTGAAGCACATCGAGCCGCACCACATCGCAGGGCTTCCCGTGCCCCGGTTCAACGAGAGGTTCGAGGAGCGGGTTCATCTGCTGGTGGAACGAAGCGCGAAGCTGCGGGCGCGCTTTCAGGCAGGGCTTGTCGCTGCGACAAAAGATTTCTTCGACAGTGTCAAGCTTTCGGAGCTGAGCGACTTTCGTTGGCACCAGGAGAAACGGGACCTCGGGTTTGAAGTTCCCGATGTGGGCTCGGATTCGCTGCGGGCGTTGAACTTCGCGCCTCGGGCTAGAAAAATCATCGAAAAGCTCGAATCGGTTCCGGGTCGAACGCTTGGAGATATTTGCACCAGCGATAGCCTGCGTATTGGCTCGCGCTTTAAGCGGATTGACACTGACCCATCTCATGGAGTGCGCATGATTGGTCAGCGACAGGCGTTCTGGGGCCGCCCTGAAGGCCGATGGATCAGTGCATCTCAGGCTCCAGCAGATTCTCGCCTGCAGGATGAAACGGTCCTTGTTGCGGGGCGTGGCACTCTTGGCGAGAATGAGGTTTACGGTCGTTCAATCTTGGTTACAGGATCCTGGTTGCAGCATGCATACAGTCAGGACTACGTGCGAGTTTCGAGCGGGGATGCTGAAATTCCCGGCGCCTACCTCTTTGCCTTCTTCCGATCCGACGTAGCCTTCAGGGTCCTGCGATCCATGAGTTACGGCGGAAAGCAACAGGGATTCCATCCTCAGCGTCTCCAACAGTTGCACGTGCCCCTCGCGCCCCCTGCCGACCGTATCCGCATCGCCCAAACCGTTCGGTACGCCTACCAATGCCGCGACCGCGCCGACGTTTTGGAGGACAAGGCGCTCGCACTACTCACTGCTGCCATCGAGGAGGCCGCTGGCTGATGGGTGCCAGGATCGTTGCTGTTGGGGAGGCCGTCAACGATGCCGAGCGGAGGGTGATCGCGCACTTGCGTGATCATGCCCCCGACGACTGGACGGTCCTGCACTCCGTTGAAATCCCGTACCGGAACGAGCTGTTCGAGGTCGACCTGGTCGTCGTCACCGGACATGCCGTGCTCGTCATCGACGTCAAGGGCACCCGCGGTCGTATCGAGGTCGCTGGCAACCGGTGGCATCCGGCGATGCGGGCTCCGTTCCGGAGCCCGCTGCCGAAATTGCGCGGGCACGCCAAGCAGCTCAAGACGATCCTGGAGACGGCCCATCGGCCGTTGTCCCGGCTCTACACCGACGCGCTTATGGTGCTGACCGCGCGGGATGCCCTGCTCATCGATCGCACGCCGCGACAGCAGGATGCCAGGGACACCGTCACGCTGCCCGACCTGATCGGACGGCTTGCCGATGCTACCCGTGTCCCCACGGTCTCGGGGCGGTTCGACACGGACATCGCGGCGCATCACGAGCTGATCGTGCGTACGGTCCAGGGGTCCTCCCGACCGCCGTCCGGGCCCCTGCGATTCGGCAGCTGGGAGGTCATCGAGCGGCTCAGTGAGACGGCCCCCGATGACGGTGCCGACATCCACAGCGAGTACCGAGCGAAGAATGCGCTGGCCGTGCAGGGGTCGGGCACGGTCCGGCTCTCCGTTCGCAAGGCCGATCCGTACGCTCCGGAGGCCGATCGGCTGCTGCAGCAAAAGCGGATAGGCATCGCCTACGAGGCGCTGGGCAAGCTGCCCTCGCACCCGAACATCGTCGGGGTGCGGGACTTCTTCGCGGACGAGGACAAGGACGTCTTCGTCACCGTCTTCGACGACGTACCCGGCCACGCTCTGAAGCTGCATCTGACCGGGTCCGAGGATCCGCTAACCGCCGACGCGAAACTGCGGATCATCCGGCATGTCCTGATGGGCCTCGCCCATGCCCACCAACGGCGCATCGCGCACCGAGAGCTGAATCCGTCGACCATCCTGATCGCGCAGGACGGCCGGGCGATGCTGACCGGCTTCGAGTACGCGAAGACCGCGCAGCGGCGCGTCCACACGGTGATGCAGGAAGCCCACCAGGTTGCCGACCGGTCCTATCTGGCGCCCGAATGCCATGCGGACCCCGCTGCGATGGGCATGAAGTCGGACATCTACGCGGTTGGCGTCATCGGCTACCAGCTTCTCACCGGCGAGCTCCCCTTCACTTCGGCCACGGAGCAGGTAAGCGTGGCTGGGCAGCTCCCGGTCAGCGGCCTGGAGGGTGCCGGTGTCCGGGTCGAGCTTGCCCACTGGCTCCAGAAGCTCTGCGCGACGGACCCGGCGGATCGGCCGACCGCGCTCGAGGCGCTGCGGCGACTCGATCTCGCTATGGGCGCGCGAAACATTCCGTCCAAGCGCATCGGCTCCTCCGCCGCGCCCCAGTCTGCCTCTGCGGCGGGGGTGGATGGACCGCGCGGTCCTGAGTTCTTCAAGGACCTGCCTGCCGACTTCCAGCTCGGAACGAAGTACCTGGTGCGGCATCGGCTGGGCCGCCCCGGATCGTTCGGCGTGGCCTACCGGGTGTACGACACCATCAGGAGCGTTGACCGCGCGGTGAAGCTGGTCCTTCGTGATCGGGACTCCGTCCTGGAGCGGCTGCGCCGTGAAGCAGACGTACTGCAGCGACTCCAACACGCGCCGCATCGCAACGTGGTGTCGATGGTGGACGCGGACAGGCTGCTGCCTCCCGACGAATACCCCTACCTGGTCTTCGAGTTCATTGACGGCAAGGACGTCGCCGAGGTGGTCCGCGGCGGGCGGATGGGCGCGGCGGACGTGCTGCGGCTCGCGATCGACACGGCCCGCGGGCTGCGGCACATCCACGAACTCGGGGTATGGCACTGCGATGTCAAGCCGAGCAACCTGCTCTGGACCGACGACGGGGTCAAGCTGATCGACTTCGGGATATCCAAGACCTCGGACTCCTCCGAAGGGCACACCTACACCAGTCCGCGCTACACCCCGCCCGATCTGGACCAGGTCCCTGCTGACGGCACCGGATACACCGACCGCGACTTGTTCGGGCTCGGCGTCACCCTGTACGAGGCGCTGACCGGCGGACAGTATCCGTGGGAAGGCGTCGAGTATCCGCCGCCCGGGGTGCGCCCGGTCGATCCGCGCACCGCCTACAGCGGCTTCGGAGACCTCTCGCCGGGCCTAGTTGAGATCATGCTGCGGGCCATTTCCCCCTACCGTGGCGAGCGGTTCACCACAGCTGAAGAGCTGCTGCGCGCACTGGAGGCCCTGGAATCCGCGCGCATCGCGCCCGTTCCGCCGCGGCTGCCCGCGCGCTCCGAACTGTCGCCCGCTCCGTCGGTCACCAGCAGCGGTGACGAGTCTCTGCGGCCTGAGCCGAACAGCAATCCATTCGTCGCGCACCTCCAGACGCTGTACAGCCAGAGCCGCCGCAGTAACCGAGGCACTCGCGGACTCGACCCGCACAGTATGTCCGTGTATGTCGAGACGGCCCTGGACCGTGAGCTCGTACCGGCACTCCGCGAAGGTCGGCACACGCTCGTCGTGGTCACCGGCAACGCGGGCGACGGCAAGACCGCGTTTCTGGAGAGCTTCGAACGACAGGCCCGCGATCTCGGGGCCACGTTCGGGCCGCGGAGGCCCAACGGCACCGACTTCACCCTGGATGGTCACCGCTTCCGCACCAACCACGACGGAAGCCAGGACGAGGGCGAGACCAGCGGCGACGAGGTCTTGGAAGAGTTCTTCGCGCCGTTCACCGGTGCCGACGACTCGGCGTGGCCGGTTCAAGACGAGACCAGGCTGATCGCTATCAACGAGGGGCGTCTGGTCGACTTCCTCAGCCATCACCACGACCGCTTTCAACACCTTGCCAAGCTCGTCAACCTGGGCTTGGCGGGTCGGCCAACCGGACAGGCCGCCGCCGTGGTCAATCTCAACGCGCGTGACGTGGCTGCCCGTCCCCTCGATACCGATGGGGCGCCCCAAGACGGCGAGTCGCTGCTTGAGCGCATGCTCGACCGGATGACGCACAGCCGGTTTTGGGAGGACTGCGAGAGCTGTGACCTTGCCGCGACCTGTTACGCACGGCACAACGCCCAAACTTTCCAGCACCCCGCGGCCGGCCCGCAGGTCAAGCGGCGGCTGCGGCGGATCTACGAACTGACCCAGCTACGTGGCAAGCTGCACATCACCCTCCGGGACCTGAGGTCGGCCCTCGCTTTCACCCTCACCTCGGGCCGCGACTGCGCCGAGATCCACCAGCTGTATGCGGCCGGCGACGCGCGGGAGATCCTGGACAGCTTCTACTTCTCCGCACACCTTGGTACTCCGCCCGCAGACGACGGGACCCCACGGGAACGGGACCGGCTGCTCTCCCTGTTGCGGGAGGCCGATGTGGCGTCGGTTCCCCAGCCACAGCTCGACCGGCGGCTCGACTATGCGGGACTTCTCGAGGACCGTGCACTGGTCACGGTCGACGGCCGCAGCGACCACGGCCGCACACTGCTGGACCAGCAGTTCCAGCAGCTTGGCCGGTCGGCTGCCGCCCGCACCTCCCAGGCGGCGGCGCATCGCCGCTACGTGGACGGGGCCCGCCGGCTGCTCTACTTCGAGCTCCACGACGAGGAGCGCGCAGAGCGGATGCTGCCGTTCCCCTCGGTGCTGCGTTTCATGGACCTGCTCTCGGCCCGGAGCTCCCTTGCAGAGGAGCGGGACGGCATCCTGCGTGCGCTCAACCGCGGCGAAGGACTGGTTGTCCCCGAGCGGATCGGTGACGCCCTCGCGCTGAAGGTGCGGGACGTGCAGGGCGGAACCGTCCGCAGCTTCCGCCGATTCCCTTCCGCAGGGTTCCGCCTTGAACCCGGAGAAGCCCCGGACTCGACATACATCGAGTCCGGGCGCACCTCGTTGCGCCTCAGCTACCACGACCCGGCCGGCAGCCAGGGCGGGACAGCCGAGTTGGACATCCGGCTCGACCTGTTCGAGCTTCTGCAGCGGTTCGAGCGTGGCTACAGGCCGTCTGTCGCCGACCTCCAAGGACAGCAGCTCGCCCTTGCCGTGTTCAAGAACAGGCTGGCCGCCGTCCCGTATCAGGAAGTGCTGCTAACGACACATGGACACGACCTGCGTCGCATCCACCGCACCGAGGACTCCGTACTGCACATGGAAGAGCTGACGGCACGGCAGCCGGACGGCGAAGATGAGCCGCTCGCCGAGGGCGCCGACCGGGTGGAGGAGACGACATGGCGCTGACCGGGTCCCTGGGCACCTTCCACCATCCCGGCATCAGCCGGATCGACTACAAGGCGCTGGACATGGACCGTGTCCTCACCGCGCTCCTGGCCCGGCTTTGGCACCAGGGACTGCCCAGCAAGATCAGCCGGGCTAAGACCCTCGAGGTCGACGTGTTCGTCAAGCTGTTCCTGCAACATCCCGAGGTGTTTGACGGCTTCGACCGGGAGACCACCACCCGCTGGACGGCCACCCATCTCCTGGATCTTGTCAACCGGGGCAAGGCAACCGAGGCGGTGGCGAGCCCCCGGCCTCTGCACGGATTCACCTACCGCTTCCGCAACAGCCGAAAGTCTCGCCCGTACGGGGCCGACGAGCAGCTGTACGAGATGCTTGCCGAGGACCCGGGCGCCCTGGCCGGCCTGCGTGAGTTCTTCTTCTCCGACGTGGACCGGGCCACCGGGGCGATCACTCCCGGCCCGGGCACCGACGTGGAGACGCAGGCCCTGCTCCACCTGGTGGAGCAGGCCGGAAACCAGATGCAGGATCGGCCGGACACCAGCAAACCCCGCACGCCCTACCCGCCGCTGTGCGCTCAGCCGGCGCGGCAGTTGTGCCAGGACGTCATGCGGTTGCTGTACCACCAGGACCACATGCCACGCACCGTGCTCGTGGACTATCTTAAAATCCTCTTCGCCTTCCATCTGTCCCTCTACCACCTGCGCATGATGAAGCTGCTGCCCGCCGTCGTCGAGGCGGGCGCGGCCCCCGCGTCCTGCCGCAAGGGACACGCTGGGGAGGATGCGGCGGACCGCTGTCCGTACAGGGTGCGGCTCTTCCTCGACGTCGAAGGAACACCTGGCACCCCGGCCGCCGTGCTGGCCGAACGCAGCGCGGAGATCTGGTACCGGCGGATTCCTCGTTTCGTCCAGGCGACCTACCAGGTGAAGAAGCTCGACGACTTCGCCGAGCACCTCGCCGTCAAGACAGACAAACTCAGTCGGCCCCGCGGGAGGAACTACTTCACCCCGGAGGAGGTTCTGCGACTGCTCGGCAAGTCGTACCGCAAGGATCGCGACGCCTTCTTCCTGCAGCGCACCAACCGGGTGCGCGACGAGGAAGAGGACACTCCCGCGGAGCTGAAGCAGATCACCCAGCTTGACCTTGACCCCTTCGACGAGTACATCGAGATGCTGATGCACTACAAGGGGCGCTACTACCGCCGCTACTTTGTCGACTGCCTCGACTCGATGCTGCTCAAGCACCGGCCCGGCGCCCTGCTCGCGCAGCCGCGTGGCGGTCGCAGCGGTGGCGAGAACTCCGCCCGCCGCTTCGTGCTGGACGCGCGGCTACTAGAAGTGCTCCTTCAGGTGTCGCTGCTCCGGGAAGACAACGACTCCTCCGGTGATCTGCAGACATCGCCGATGCGTGTGGACGAGTTCCTCGCCCTCTTGCGGGATCGCTACGGGCTGTACATCGACCAGCTGCCCGACTCCGACGGATTCTCAGGCGCACACCTCGACGACCAGGCAGCACTGCGCGCCAACTCGGCGGCATTCCTCAACCGGCTTCGCGAGATCGGCTACTACCAGGACATGTCGGACGCCTATCTGACACAGACCATCACTCCCCGGTACGCCATCGGCACAGTGGAGAAGATGGGAGTGACGGCCCGATGAGCACAATCGGACTGGCAGAGATCACCCCCAAAGATCTCCGCGAGGCCCTCGAAGGCGTCCTCGTTCCCAGGCTGGCCAAGCTCGTCGGTGAGCGGACCGCCGGGCACTGCATGCGGATCACCGAGGTGGAGGCCGAACTCGCGGCGCCGCTTGTGCGCCGGCTCCGGGGAGCGCTCGGCCCCCACGCCACAGTCTGTGTCCTCGGCACGGCCGACGACTTGGCCCCTGACCTGCCGTTCCATGACGTCACCGTGACCAGCACCAAGCTGGTCGAGCTCCGCAACCGCACGGAGGACGAAGTCCTCCCAGGCCCTCTGCTGGTCTTCGTGCCACCGGGGATGCGCGTGAGCGCCGAAGACTCCTTCGGGATCGCGACGTTCGAAGAGGTGCCGCTCGGCGATGCATACGGGCAGCTGGCAGAGCACCTTCTCGACCAGGTGCCGGACCGACTGCGTCAAGGCGTGGACGAGCTGCTCGCCGCGCTCCGGGACGGCTCGGACCGTCGCATGGGCGACCGCGCTGTCGCGACGTACCTGCTGACACTTCAGGCCAACGCGTACCGTGAGCAGGTCGCTGGCGCCGCCGTCTTCCACTTCGGGCTGGTGCCCGACTTCGACCTGTTCGCCGATCCTACCCTCGTCAGGGAACGCGTAGAGCGGAACCGCGGGCTGGTCGACAAGCTGACCGGATCGACGCGATCTGAACGTCAGCGCGTCCTAGACCTCGGACTCAGCGATGCGGACTTCGCTGCCCGGCTCGCCGGCTTTGCGACCCGCTGCGGACTGGAAGATCCGGTGGCCTGGACCCGCCGTATCGTCGTCGAGCGGGAGAACTGGGGACTGTCCTTCGGTAACTGGCACATCGACGAGCGACGGCGCGCCACCGTCTCCATCGAAGTGAAAGAGCTCGGTCTGCTGGCCGCCGGAGACAATCCCGAGGATCTGCGTACCTATCCGGCGTTGGAGGCCATGGTCGGGCAGCCCTACCTGCTCGCTGGCGAGAAGGGCGTACGCGAGGTGACAGCACGATTCTCCGTGCAGCCGGACCCTCGCAAGGTAGATGGGCTCGAACGCTTCCGGGTGGAGATCGTCTCTGAGACCGGCGGGCCGATCGGACGGATCGCTTACCGCGGCAAGGGAAAGACGGCGACAGCCGAGTTCAGGGTCCCGCTGCGCCGGCTGAACAAGATCGACTGGGAGGAGGGGTGGCACTACGTACGCGTCACCCCACTCGACGCGTCGGACGTCGCGCTCGACGTCGCACCCAGCGCCCACGACCAACCGGGCGGCGAAAGCGAACGCTTCTACGTCGTCCCCGATGCGGAGACCGAGGAACCGCCCGATCGGAGCGCTGGGCGCTACGACGGCGTCGTCCAGGCACTGCGGTCCCTGCAGTTCGAAGCACTGGTCGCCGGCGACGCCCCGTCGCGTGTAACGGTCACTGATATCCGCTGGAAGGCGATCACGCCGCGCAGTCCACAGCGGGTCCTCAACGCCAGAATCCACACGGCCGGCAGCGCCGAGATCCGCCTCGCCCCTCTGTTGGTGCAGATCCAGCAGGACCTGCTGGCGCGGCCCAGCGACACCACGCTGCGCCGCTTGGTGCTGAACTCGAACGGCACAGCCGAATCGCCCACCGGCACCGACGAAAACGTGGAACGCGAACTGAGCGGGCGGGCAGCCGAGGCGTACGACACCTTCCTCGCCGCACGGCACGCCTACTTCACCGCAGTGAGCGGTCAGGGCGACGAAAAAGCAGGCGGGGCGGACACCGGGGACCTCCTGGTGAGCGAGGCGATCGACTTCGAGCGCGTACGCGAAGTCCTAGTTGCCTATGCCGAGACGTACGCCGAGCTGGTGGAAGCTCAATCGCTCCAGGTCGAGCGGTCCACAGACGACACCCGTGGCGCCGCACTCGTGACACTGGCGCGGCTTCAGCAGATCGACTGTGCCGCAATCACCCTCACCGACGGCCTCGGCCAGCGCGACACGATACTGCTCGTCTCACCCACCCATCCCCTGCGCGCGCTCTGGCTGGCGACCTGGTCTGCCATGGGCCAGGAGTGGGTCGCGCGCCTCGGCGACGCAGACAAACGCCAGATCATCGCGGCCCGGGAATCGCTCCTTGACGCCCTGTCCCCACTGGGCTTCCCGTTCGCCGTTCCCCGCCAGGACGGACGACTCATGGCCGCCGCGGACAACCTCACCCCATACTGGGGCGCCTACCTCGCCAGTGAGACCGCGGATCCCCGCGGCCTGCTCGGCCGCCTATCCACCGCCCTGAACATCCCCGCCGTAAGTTCACGTACCTCGAACGGCGCGAGCGCACTGTCCGGGACCCCGCTGGCCGACCGCATCGAAAGGTACGTCCGCCTCCACCCGTACGTCCGCACCCTCGTGTTGAACGTCGTCAACGCGGGGCGCGGCGAGATCATCGCCGACGCGCTCCTCGAACTGCAGCAACGCACGGCCACCCGCGACCTCACGTACGACATCCGCCTGTGCGTGACCGACCCGGAAGCCCAGGAAACCGGAGCGGCCCTAGGCGAACTGCTCAGCGCCCAGAACCAGATCGCCTCCGCCGAGGCTGAAGCCTTTCTGCACACGGCGGGAGGCACACGGACCGCGAAGCTCGTCTACTCCGTCCGTTCCGTAAGGGAGTTCAACCAACGCCCTGCCGAGTTCGACGCCCACCTGACCATACTGATCGACGCCTTCGGCGGCGAACAGTACAGCTCCGTTGTACGTCAGGACATCGTCAACGCGCCGGTACACGGACTCGTCCAAACGACAGCCTCCACCTACGAGGACAACGAACAGCAGATCGTCTGGCGTACCGTCCCGCGTCACGGCACCGCCCTGGCCACCGAGGACGCCGAAGACCTCGCCACACTCATGAGCAGGATGCCCGGGCTGCTCGCCAGCGCGGCTGCCAATGTCGCCACCGCCGGACAGGCACCGCGCAACGTCCCGTGCACCGTCCTGTCGCTCGACAACGCGGACCGCGCCCTGCTCTACCAGGCACACCAGGCTGGCGACTGGGTCGTCACCATCGACCGAACCCTTGGCCTGGAGTACTTCGACCACGCCGGACAGCACGGTAGGCCCGAATACGTCATCGACTACGCGCCCTCTCTCGCCGGCGGGCTGGGCCACCAGATCATGGTGAGCTCGAACTCGGTCGACGAACTACGCACCCTGCTCGGCCCCACGGCGGAGCAACACGGCCTCGACGTCGAAGAACGCCACCTCAACACCTTCTTCGAGCAGCTGCGCCTGCTCTCCGGAAACCTCGCCTTCAAACTGGCCTCCACCGCACCCAACCAGCGCACCGAAGTCCTCGGCCTCTCCCTGGCCCGCCTCTACCTGGACTACCAGGACGTCCTCCACAACCAGATCGTCGTCCCTCTCGACGCCCACCCAGAGCTGTACAGCGAAGCCAGGCGCCTGGCCCGGGAGCTTGGCGACGCCTTCTCCTTCCAGCGCAGCGACCTGGCCCTCTTCCACCTCAATGCCAGGGAACGGACCGTCGTCTGCCACCTCATCGAGGTCAAGTGCTACACCGCCCTTGACGACATCGGCGCCTACCAGAGGCTGAAGACAAAGGTTGCCCAGCAGCTGGAGCGCAGCGAAACCGTCCTAGCCGAGTCCTTTGACCCGGCGCGTACCACTCCTGACCGTGTCGACCGCACGGTCAAGAACCTTGTGCTTGGCTCCATGCTGCGCTTCTACCTGGAGCGAGCAGCACGCCACGGCACCATGGGCCACAAACCCCGCGAGGCAGCACACGCGCTGCTCGACAGCCTCGACAAGGGGTACAAACTGCGCTTCACCCGCAGCGGCCTGATCTTCGACCTCGCCCGCAACGGCACCGACCGGGAGCTCGACGACGGTGTGCACTTCCACCGGATCGGCAGCGACCTGATCACCGAACTCATCAACGCCATCCCCACCGTACGGCCAGGACTGCCCGAGCTCGGGGACACCCCTGTGGAGGACCAGGCCCCGGAGCCGGATGGCGAAGCCACGGCGCCCACCTTGGCGCTGCTGCAGCTGTCGGTGCCACGCCTGGCCGACGCGGAATTCCGTACGCAGGACGCAGAGGCTCCGTCGGAGCGCAACAGCGAGGACGCTCAGGTGTCGGAGTCGGCCGTCACCGAGCCGGACGAAGTTGATGTCCAGGCCCCTACCGGCACCCCGAGTGCTTCATCGGACCAGCAGGACCGAACGGACTCCGTAACTCCTCGGTCGGGACCGGATCCGGTGGAATCGGAGCGTGGCTCGGAGCGGGGTGACCTGCACGATAGTGCACACGATGTCCCTGCTCCCGGTGACACCCATTTGCCTCCCCGCTCAGCTACCGTGCACGCCCCACGGGGCTTCCCGGACGCTGTCACCGTCGATGCTCCCTTGGCTCCTTCAGCCGCGGCTTCAGCGCCTGCTTCGTCGGCCCCTGGAGTCTTTCTCGGTGTCGTCCACCCCTCGCCGCAGCACGGCGTCCTGGGCGAGGTGGCAGGCAGAACGGTCGCACTCGACCTCAACGAGACACACACGATTAGCCTGTTTGGTGTCCAGGGAGGCGGAAAGAGCTACACCCTTGGCAGCATCATCGAGATGGCCTCCCTATCGTCACCACCGGTGAACGAGCTCCCGCACCCGCTGGCAACGGTGGTCTTCCACTACAGCCAGACCATGGACTACGCCCCGGAATTCACGTCGATGGCGCGCTCCAACGACGACAAGGCTCAGCTGAAGGTCCTCAAGGAGCGTTACGGGGCCGAGCCGCGAGCCCTTGAGGACGTCCTGCTGCTCGCGCCGACCGACCAAGTCGCCGATCGACAGCGGCAGTTCCCTGGTATTGCGGTCCAGCCGCTGGCCTTCTCCTCCGCCGAGCTGCAGGCTTCCCACTGGCGGTTCCTCATGGGGGCCGTGGGCAACCAGTCCACCTACATCCGCCAGCTCACGCGGATCATGCGAGCGCATCGCAACGACCTGAGGCTCGACGTTATCCGACAGGGCGTGGCTGACTCGGGCATGCCGGACCATGTCAAGCAGCTTGCCCAGGAGCGACTTAACCTCGCCAGTGACTACATCGACGACAACGCCCGGCTCACCAGCCTCATCCGCCCGGGACGTCTGATCATCGTCGACCTTCGTGACGAGTTCATCGAGAAGGACGAGGCGCTCGGCCTCTTTGTCGTGCTGATGCAGCTGTTCGCCGAGGCACGCAGCGGCGATGAGCATTTCAACAAGCTGGTCGTGTTCGACGAGGCGCACAAGTACATCGACAGCCCCGACCTCGTCGCAGGACTCGTCGAGACGGTCCGAGAGATGCGGCACAAGGGCATGAGCGTTCTGGTTGCCAGCCAGGACCCACCGTCGGTACCGATCTCGCTCATCGAGCTCTCGGATCACGTCATCTTGCACAAGTTCACGTCGCCCGCCTGGCTGAAGCACCTTCAGAAGGCCAACGCTGCCTTCTCCGGGCTGCGTTCCGAGCAGATGTCACAGTTGCAGCCCGGTGAAGCGTACGTATGGGCAAGCAAGGCAACAGATAAGGCCTTTACTCATGGTGCGGTCCGTGTCCGGTGCCGTCCCAGAGTGACAAAGCATGGAGGCGCGACCAAGACGGCGTCCGGAGATGCGGCAGCATCAGGCCGGGTGTGAATGGCCACGTGTCGGTCACGCCAGTACCCTCGGCCTAACTGTCGCCGCTCAGCCGAAAGATCAGGTGCGTCGGCAGGCAGCCCAGATTTTCCATAGAAGGGCCAGCCCTGCCGGCGCAATGCAGTTAAGCGGAGGGAAGCGGCGCGCTGTGAAGACACGGTTCGGTGAGCGTGCCTGATCCTTCCGCGGCAGCCAGATCGGCGCAGTGATCGGCCCCCGAACGGCCGCCGGCTGCGGCCTACGTGGGGAAACTCCAAGGGAAGCATCTCCTGGATCGCGCCGTCCTTTTCGCTACTTGCCTCCGCGATGATGTGCTGCTGCTCCGGGTCGTCCTGAGGAGCGGACGTCCGGAACTGCGGGTGATCCAGGTCCAGGTCTGTTGCCGGTACCAGAGCACACGAATCGCAGGCCCTTGTAACCGCTCTCGGCCAGCGATGCACGGACGCTCTCAAGGGGGGGCCGAAGACATCAACGCACGGCACGCTCCCCTTGTGTTCCGTGTTCTTCTTCCTGGCTTGCTTCTCCGCCTTCTCGGCTTCGTCGAGCTGCTCAAAGGTGCGCTGGGAGAAGATGTTGCCGTTCGACTTCAGCACGACCGGCTCCGCAACGCCCTCGAACACGCACTTCACGTGATCGAAGAGCATCCGCAGGTGGTGCGGGCGGTCCCGGCTAGCTCTACCACGATGGAACAGCCACACCAAATCAGTGATTCTCCGGATTCTGATCCCGCTCGCCTGTAGACGGCCGTGCGGCTTCGCCACGCGGCTGGCGGGAGGACGGAACGTCAGCTGCTTCGGCAGCGCTTAGCCCGGAGAATCACGATGCGCAACCAGTCAGAGCCTGCCGTCGAGGCCGCCTTCCTGAACGTCCAGAACGCCGCGAAGTACATGGGCATCTCGGTGAACACCCTCTACGTCTGGCGCCATCGCCGGCAAGGGCCACCCAGCTTTCGGATGGGGCCCGGCGGGAGGGTCATGTACCGCCGGGACCTGCTCGATGCGTGGCTGAGTGAACAGCAGCAGGCGGACTCGCGGTCGAACCCGGCCCTTAACCCGCTGAACAAGGCCCCACGGCAGCGTGAGCGTCGTCGGGCTGCCTGACCTGGGGAAACGGGTCTGAGGAGTTCAGCAGCACTCGGAATTTCATGCACACGGAGATCGTCTGTGTGTCTGATCGCGACGCAGATCGCGCCGAGAGAAGCAAGGCGAGGCCGAGGGTAAGACGAGTATGGCGGGTTACATCGAAGATCGGTGGCTCAAGAAGCGGCCGAACAAGGAGACGGGCAAGCGCGAGCGCACCGCCCTATGGGGCAAGTGCACGCGCTACCGCGTCAAGGGGATACCGGGGGTCCGCGACCGGTCTTTCGATACTGTCGCGGACGCCAAGGCGTGGCTGGCCGAGGCACAGACCGACGCACGGCGAGGGGATTTCGTCGACGCGCGAGACGGTGCGATCAGCCTTCGCGAGTACGTCGAGAAGCACTGGTGGCCGTCACAGGTACATCCGGCTCAGACGCTGGAAAGCATGCGGCACCGGATCTGGGGGCAGGTCCTGCCGCAGCTCGGAGACCTGGCGCTCAGGGACATCGGCGTCGCGGAGCTGCGCAAGTGGTCGGCCGACGTGCAGAGGGCGGTGGCGTCGAGCACGGCCTACGTCGCCTGGGTGTATCTCAAGGCGATCATGCAGGCCGCGGTCGAGGACAAGCGGCTGTACCGAAACCCGTGCAAGGGCAACAGCTCGATCAAGCCGCCGAAGAAGCCGGAGCGCAAGGCCCGCGCCTGGGAGCAGGACCGCGTCAACGCCGTACGGCAGGCGCTGGCCGCCCGGTACCGGATCACAGTCGACCTCGGGGTCGGGTGCGGACTCCGACAGGGTGAGGTGTTCGGGTTCAGCCCAGACGATGTCCACGACGGCTTCGTGCACGTGGAGCGGCAGATCCTCATGTACAAGTCACAGCTGTACTTCGGTCCACCCAAGGGTGGCAAGGAACGGGACGCGCCTCTGCCCCAGGTGCTCGCGAAGCGGATCCTCACGCACCAGGAGCATTTCGAACCGATCGAAGTGACCCTGCCGTGGCTGGATCCTGAGGAGCCCGACCTCGCTCGCGAGGAGCGGCGCAAGGTGACGGTCCGGTTGCTCGTCTACACGGGGCGGCGCGGCCCGATCAACCGCACCACTTGGAACACCAAGGCATGGAAGCCCGCGCTCGCCGAAGTAGGAGTCATCCCGCCGCTGCCTGAGCGTCAGCCGGGCGAGAAGCCATCGCGCGTATGGGAGCCGAGTCGCGAGCACGGCTTCCACGTCTTGCGTCACACGTACGCCTCGGTGATGCTCGAAGCCGGTGAGTCGATCGTCTCGCTCGCGAAGTGGCTGGGGCACTCCGATCCGGCGTTCACGCTCCGGACGTACACCCACTTCATGCCGCAGGCCGGCGCGCGAGGACTGTCCGCCATCGAGGCCTGGTTCACCGACTCGGCCGAAAGTCCCTGAGAAGTCCCAGAGGGCTGAACCAGCCGCCGGATCCCCGCAAACATGCAGGTCAGAGCGTGATCGCTCCCTGAGCGGTACAGAACCCGGCGTACAGCTCGGCTCGTCTGCCGCTCGGGCCCCCTGACCAGGGAATGGGGTCGCGCGGCCACGTCTGGGGCCATGAAAGTAGCCATGGACCGTGGGGCGGAGGCCAGAAGCGCCGGTGCCTTGCCTCGGGTATTGCTCAGTGCACGCCGTCAAGGATCCGCCAGACCTTCCAGCAGGCCGTTTCCCCTGGCCCCGGGGCGAGACTGCCGGCAGCCGACCGTGGCACTCCCGCGAGCCGCATCGCCATCGCCTCCTCGGAGCGCACGGCGGAGAGGGCGTACGACGAGATGTTCCGCAGCTCGCGCCGGGACTCGACGGGTAGCGTCGCGAACTCCTGCCCGAGCGTCAGTGACAGGAGCGCCGACAGATTCCTCGCTCAGCCGCCCAGCGCAGCGATCGTGTTCACCTCCTTCTCCAAGAGGCCGGAGATTCCCGCCTGCGCGGCCAGGGCGCGGCGCTGCGGCTCGGCCTGGGCGCGCTCGGCCTCGTACTTCTGCCACTCGGCGGGCTGCAGGAACAGCATGTCGCCCGTGCCGGGGACGACCATGACGCCGCCGAACGCCGGGTCTCCCGCGAACCACGCGCCGTTCTCGGCGCCCTGGGGCCAGCGGCGGACCGTGGACGCGCTGACGGCGCGCATCGTGCGTGCGCCGTGCTGGCCGCGGACGGGCAGCTTCACCGTGTGCACGGTGCCGAGCAACAGCCGCTCGGAGCCGCGCTTGTCCACGCGGTCGCGGTACTCCAGGGGATACGTGCGCAACACCTGCTCACACACTCCGAGGCGCCGTCCGTGCCGGACCCGGATCAACAGGAAGAGCAGGACGAAGAGCCCGAGCACGATCGGCAGCACGGTCAGGAAGGTGTTCGGCACTCCCGCGGCGACGAGCACGAAGGGGAGGGCGATGAGAGCCGCACCGAGGGCGGCGCGCAGGGCGATGTGCCGGGTCCTGACCGCTTTGTTGTGCGCGAGGACCGCGGCCACTTCCGGGGTCTGGGGCGGCTGCGTCATGCGACGTCACTCCTCGTCGTGGGGGTCATCCGAAGTCGTTCTGTACCTGATGCGCGGCGCTGCCCGGCGCGGGGGAGCCCTGGACCTCTTCGGGCCCCGGCTGCGAGGGGTCGGTGTACGTCAGCGTATGGGCGATGCCGAGGAGCACGTCGCGGTAGTCGTCGGCCTGGTCGACCGCCTCCGTCACGAGCTGGATCAGCACGATGTCGTGGCCGCCGGGCCCGGTCACCGCGATGGTGCCCTGCCACACCAGGTCGCTACGGGGGCCGTCACCGCCCTCGGGAGGCCTGCCCGGAGCGAGCGTGCGGCGTTTCTCCTCGGCCAGGAAGCCGAGGCCGCACGGCAGTTCAAGGGGGCGCATGCCCACGTCGCGCCTGTCGGCCGCAGTGCCCGCGAGGCTCGCGATGACCGCCTTGGCATGACTGCCTGAGGTCGGCAGTGTGGAGACGGTGAGAACGGACGAGGTCAGGCCGCCGTCGTCATTCGGGTGCAGGCCGAGGGCGCAGCTCTGCACGCGTTGCGCGTTCAGGGCGCCTACGGTGGCGGCGTAGAAGCGCAGCACCTCCTCCGCACGGTCGCGTTCGTCCTCGGGCATTGCCATGACCTGCCGGACGAGTTCGACGACGCTGTTCAGCGGGGGATCGAGATCGATCCGGACATAGCCGTGGGGCAGGCCGTACCAGAATGCCGGTGTGCGGCCGTGCGGCGCCCTCGTGGGGGTTTCCGTCACGGGGTGGTCCACCTTTCACGGAGCGGGGCTTGCTGCTCGGGTATCGGGGCTGTGGGACTCATAGCCAGCCGAGGAGGCCCGCGATGGAGTGTGCGGTGGCAGCGGCCTTGGTGCTCTCCGCCGCGTTGTGCTCGGAGCCCTCCTCGTCCACCAGGCCCAGGCTCTCGGCGGAGGAGACCATGTTCGCCGCGACGTTGAGGCCGTTGGCGCTGATCTCGCCGATCAGCTTGGCCGAGCCGCCCGCCGACTCCCCGGCCGCGCGCCAGGCGTCGTTGACGTCGTCGGTGGCGTTCCGCGCGAAGGACGGGACGATCTCCTTGACGAAGCCGCCCGCCTTCTCCGAGTTGGAGACGGCCACGCCCCACCGCCCGGCGTCGGCCAGACCTTCGGTGACCTCCTTGGCGGCGGCGCCGAGGGCCTTGCCGCCCGGGATCATGCCGACGGTGTCACCGGCGAGTGAGGCCCAGGCCGCGAAGGTGTCCAGGCCGCTGCCGCCGCCCAAGGATCGGTGTCTCCCCGTGTCCGCCACCAATGTCCCGCCGAGATGACCGGTCGTACCGATCATCAGCTGCACCATACAGAGGCCGCGGAGTCGGTCGGCATGCCGCCTGCCGGGTTGTCGACTCGGCCCCGCGGGGGCCGTCTGCCGCTGCTCTCCCCGGTCCGGTGCGGGCTCCGCCGTGCGCATCACTCCTGCGGTTCATTCTCGGAGGCCGGAGCGTCGAGCCTCATCCACTCAGGACAAGTGGACCCGTCCCTTGGAGGCAGGCCATCGACGTGGCGGGCGTGCCCGGTCCGTCGAGGACCCCGTTCCAGGCCGCCGGGTCGCGCACATGCGGCTGCCCGACGTCGCCACACCCCTGGTCGGCCGCCGGGCGAGTATCCGGCTCATCGCCACGCTCCGGAGTCGAGGCGCCGGCTCGGCCCAACCGGTGCCCCTTCACCGCGTGGAGCGGACATCCCGGGCCGCCGAACCCAGCGAACGCTCCCTCACCCGCCCCAGATGCCGAGTGAACACCTCCCGCGTATCCGGCGTCAGCGTGCGCAGCGCGACCAGTGCCGTGATCACCACGTCGCACAGCTCGCCCTCTACGTCCTCCCAGGTGTGGGTGACGCCCTTGCGCGGGTTCTGACCGGTCGCCCCGATCACCGCCTCGGCGACCTCGCCGACCTCCTCCGACAGCTTCAGCATGCGCAGCAGCATGCCTTCCTTGCCGCCGATCGGCTGGTCGGTGTCGAGCCAGGTCCATAGGTCGTCGACGGTTGCCCAGAGGTCGTCGGAGGGCTTGGTGGCGGGCTCGGCGGCGGTGCCGGGAGGGGCTGCCTGATCGGTCATGCGGGCAGCTTGGCACAGCGGCTGCCTACTCCTCGAACAAGGCCTCCTGATCCTGCGGCACCCCCGCCCGCTCCTCCCTCTGCGTCCTCGCCTCGTCCAGCCTCCTGTTCCGCGTCCCGATCACCACCGCCGTCACCGCGGCCGTCGCCGCCAGTGCCGTGGGAACCATCCAGCCGCGGTCGACGACATGGCCGAGGGCGTGATCGAGGGAGAAGCGGCCGGGGCCCGCGATCGCGAGGCAGGTCGCGGCGAGGCCGAGGGTGGCCGCGTGCTCGTAGCCGCCCTCCTGGTTGAAGAAGCCGTTCGGGGCGTGCACCGCTGCCGCGCCCGCCATGCCGCCGGCCGCCGCCGCACCCGCCGCCGGTGTCGCCAGGCCCAGCGCCAGCAGGGTGCCGCCGCCGGCCTCCGCGAGGCCCGAGGCCGTCGCGCTGGCCTTGCCCGGCTGGTAGCCGATCGACTCCATGAACTGGCCGGTGCCCTCGATGCCGTGTCCGCCGAACCAGCCGAACAGCTTCTGCGTGCCGTGCGCGATCAGCACGCCGCCGGCGCCCAGCCGGAGCAACAGCAGGCCCAGATCATGTCGGTCGTAAGCACTCACGATGACTCCCGGAACAGACCACTGGGTAGCGGAACCCCGCCCTCGAATCCACCGTCGCATCGAAGTCACCCGCCCGGCCTGCCCTCGCCGCCGTTCGGGTGGCGGGGCCCCGGAGGCGGTGTGAGGCTGGCCCGTATGACGATTCAGACGTCCAAACTCAGCGACCCCGCCGTCCGTGCCTTCGTCACCGCCGTCAACGCCCACGACCGCGAGGGCTTCATGAGCATCCTCGCGCCCGGCGCGACCATGGCGGACGACGGCAGCGACCGCGACCTCGCCGACTGGATCGAGCGGGAGATCTTCTCCTCCAACGGCCACATGGAAGTCGACAACGAGTCGAATCGCGGGCGCGACCTCCTCGCCAGCTACCGCAACGACACCTATGGCGAGATGCGCACCCGCTGGCACTTCGAGGTCGAGGGCGACGGCAGGATCTCCCGCTTCGAGACCGGTCAGGCATAGCCGGGAGCCAGAAAGTCACCCCCACACCCGCCCTCACCCCCACAACCGCTCAAGCGCTTGCCCTCGTGTGCACTTCAACTTCTACCGTCCCCCTCATGGAGACCAAGAGGACTTTGGGACGGACCGGCATCGAGGTCAGCGCGCTCGGCTTCGGCTGCTGGGCCATCGGCGGTGAGTGGCAGTCCGCCGACGGGCAACCGCTTGGCTGGGGCAAGGTCGACGACGAGGAGTCCGTACGGGCCGTCCGGCGCGCCCTGGATCTGGGCGTTACCTTCTTCGACACCGCGGACACCTACGGCGCCGGCCACAGCGAACGCGTCCTGGGCCGCGCCCTCGGCAAGCGCCGCGCAGATGTCGTGGTCGCCACCAAATGGGGCAACGTCTTCGACGAGGAGACCCGCACCCTCACCGGCGCCGACGACACGGTGCCGTACGCCCGCCGCGCGCTGACCGCCTCGCTGAAGCGCCTGGACACCGACTACGTCGACCTGTACCAGCTGCACCTGTCCGACGCCGGCCCGGAGCGTGCCGCCGAGCTGCGTGACGTCTGCGAGGAGTTCGTGCGCGAGGGGCTCATCCGTGCCTACGCGTGGAGCACCGACGACCCGGCCCGTGCCGCCGTGTTCGCACAGGGGGAGCACTGCGCGGCGGTACAGCACGCTGCCAATGTGCTCCAGGACGCCCCCGGGATGTTCGCCCTGTGCGAGGAGCGGGAGCTGGCGAGCATCAACCGCAGTCCGCTGGCGATGGGCCTGCTGACCGGCAAGCGCAGGACCGGGCAGGCGCTCGAGGCCGGGGACATCCGCAGTCGGCCGCCGCAGTGGCTGCAGGGGTTCGAGGACGGGTCCGGAGCCGACCCGGAGTGGCTCGCGCGCGTGGACGCGCTGAAGGACGTCCTCACCAGCGGCGGCCGCACGCTCGGGCAGGGCGCCCTCGCCTGGCTGTGGGCCCGCAGCCCGCGCACGGTGCCGATTCCGGGGTTCCGTTCCGTCGAGCAGGCCGAGCAGAACGCCGGCGCGATCGCCAAGGGGCCGCTCACTGCCGGGCAGATGGCCGACGTCGACCGGATCCTCGGCCGCTGAGCACTGTCGTACGGGCCCTTGAGGGCCGTCGTACCGCTTAACCGGCAGCCGTTCCACGCACCGGTGCGTACCTCGCGGTCCCACGCGAGGTCCACCCCCACCCGGTGTCATGGAACGGCTGCCGCCTCCCCCCTCGGAGTGGCCTGCGGAAGCCGTCTGCTTCATATGTGAAGCTCTGGTGCAGAACGACTTGAGCATAAGTCGCCTACCGGCCGCGATGTGCAGGAATTCAACATTCCGATTGTGTGAGTTGTGGAGATGGCGGGGAAGGGGAGAGGCCTCAGCCGCGCCCCACGTACGGCATCGCCGTCGCCAGCACCGTCGCGAACTGCACGTTCGCCGCCAGCGGCAGCTCCGCCATGTGCCGCACGGTTCGGGCCACGTCGGCCACGTCCATCACGGGTTCGGGCGCCACCGAGCCGTCCGCCTGCAGGGCGCCCGTCTGCATGCGCGCGGTCATGTCGGTGGCCGCGTTGCCGATGTCGATCTGGCCGACGGCGATGTTGTACGGCCGCCCGTCCAGCGACAGGGACTTGGTCAGTCCGGTCAGCGCGTGCTTGGTCGCCGTGTAGGCGACGGAGAGCGGGCGGGGTGTGTGCGCCGAGATCGAGCCGTTGTTGATGATCCGGCCGCCCTGCGGGTCCTGCTCCTTCATCTGCCGGTAGGCCGCCTGCGCGCACAGGAACGCCCCGTTGAGGTTGGTGTCCACGACATGCCGCCAGGCGTCGTACGGCAGCTCCTCGACCGGCACCCCGCCCGGCCCGAACGTCCCCGCGTTGTTGAACAGCAGGTCCACCCGCCCGAACCGCTCCACCGTGGCCGCGAACAGCGCGGCCACGTCCTCCTGCCGTGACACGTCGGTCCGTACGGCCAGAGCGGCGGCTCCGGGCGCCTGCCCCGCCGTCTCCTCCAGGGTCTCGACGCGCCGCCCCGCCAGCGCCACCGACCAGCCCGCGCGCAGCAGCTCCACCGCGACGGCGCGGCCGATGCCGGAGCCCGCGCCGGTCACCACGGCGATCTTCGGGTCCGTGATCCTCGTGTCCGTTTGCCTGTCATTCATGGGGCCGCAGCGTAGGGGAGGGTCCGCCATTCGGAACTCATCTGTCTGCCATCCGGGTGTTGTGTACGCGCCAAGTGAGTGTCGTCCCCGGCCACTCCAATGCCTCATGCATCCATCAGGCAGGGGAGGACCGGATGACACTCACACCACACGCGCCCCAGCACACCCCCGAACTGCGCGCCGCCGCCCGGCACATCGGACGCCGCCGCTTCCTGACCCTCACCGGCGCGGCAGCCGCGCTCGCCTTCGCCGTGAACCTGCCCGCCACGGGCACGGCGAGCGCCGCCGAGCTCGACGCCCGCCGGATCGACACCGACCCCTTCACCCTCGGCGTGGCCTCAGGCGACCCGCTGCCCGGCTCCGTCGTGCTGTGGACCCGCCTCGCCCCCGTGCCGTACCAGCCCGACGGCGGACTGCCCGCCGAACGGGTCACCGTCGACTGGGAGCTGGCGAACGACGAGCAGTTCAGCAGCATCGCCAGGAGCGGCACCGCCACCGCGCACCCCGAGTTCCACCACACGGTCCACGTCGAGGTCGACGGCCTCGACCCGGACCGCGTCTTCTACTACCGCTTCCGCACCGGCACCTGGATCAGCGAGACGGGCCGCACCCGCACCGCGCCGCTCGCGGACGCCGCGGCGAGCTCGCTGACCCTCGCGGCGGTCTCCTGCCAGGCGTACACAGACGGCTACTACACGCCGTACCGCCACCTCGCCCAGGACGACGTCGACATCGTCTTCCACCTCGGCGACTACCTGTACGAGTACGCGGTCAACTCGGTCGGCGGCTACCGCAACTACACCGACCGCACGCTCCCCGCGCTCTTCAACCGCGAGACGATGACCCTGGAGGACTACCGCTTGCGCTACGCCCTCTACAAGTCCGACCCCGACCTCAGGGCCGCGCACGCCGCGCACCCGTTCGTCGTCACCTGGGACGACCACGAGACCGAGAACAACTACGCCGACGACATCCCGGAGAACAGCGTCCCGCCGGAGGAGTTCCTGCTGCGCCGGGCCTCCGCCTACCGGGCCTACTGGGAGAACCAGCCGCTGCGCCTCCCGCAGCGGCCCGTCGGCCCCGACATGCAGC
Source organism: Streptomyces sp. NPDC055013 (assembly GCF_053608645.1). NCBI lineage: Bacteria > Bacillati > Actinomycetota > Actinomycetes > Kitasatosporales > Streptomycetaceae > Streptomyces > Streptomyces sp. NPDC055013. Next base: position 210,145 of record NZ_JBSGVW010000008.1, on the reverse strand, counting down.
TCTACCGGCGCCTGCGATGGGGCCGGCTCGCCCAGTTCGACGTGCTGGACACCCGGCAGTACCGCTCCAACCAGGCGTACGGCGACGGCTCGCAGATCCCCGGCCCGGACGTCGACGACCCGGCGCGCACGATGACCGGGGCGACGCAGGAGCGGTGGCTGCTCGACGGCTGGCGCGACTCGACGGCACTGTGGAACGTCGTACCGCAGCAGGTCACCTTCGCCCAGCGCAAGTTCGACCTCGTCACGCCCTCACGGGTGTCGATGGACGCCTGGGACGGCTACCGCGCCTCCCGCCGCCGTGTGCTGGACGGCGCCAAGGCCGCCGGCGTCGAGAACCTGATGGTGCTCACAGGTGACGTCCATGTCGGGTACGGCTTCGACATCAAGGACGACTTCGACGACCCCGACTCCGCCACGCTAGGCACGGAGATCGTCGCCACGTCGATCGCCAGCGGCCGGGACGGCATCGACAAGCCCGCCAACTGGGACACGTACATGCAGGCCAACCCGCACATGAAGTTCTACAACGGACGGCGCGGCTATGTGACCGTCGCCCTGGGGCAGCAGCTGGCGCGGACCGACTTCAAGACGGTGCCGTACGTGACCACGCCCGGGGCGCCGGTCACGACGGCCGCGTCCTTCGTGACGGAGGTCGGGGAGCCGGGGCTCACACCGGCGTGAGTTCGGGCGCGCGGTCCTCTTCGGGGGCCTCGCCCGGGTAGCGGACGCCGACGCGGTCCCGGATCGCGTCGAGCGTCCGCATCACGGCCAGCGTGCCGTCCAGCGGGACCAGCGGTGACTCGCTCTCGCCGGCGCGCAGGGCCCGCATCACCTCGGCGGCCTCGTGCCGAAGGCTGTTGCGGGGCCCGTCCGCCGGGTCGGCCGTGAACTCCTCGGGGTCACGGCCGTCGCGGTGCAGGACGAAACGGTCCGGGAAGAAGAAGCCGTGCGGGATGTCGATACGGCCGCCCGAGCCGGTGACCGACGCGGCGGTGGCCGTACCGCCGACGATGGAGCAGTGCAGCGAGGCGAGGGCACCGCTGTCCCAGGAGAGCAGGGCGCCGGTCTGGAGGTCGACGCCCTCGGCGGACAGCATCGAGCGCGCCGTGACGTCCGACGGCTCCCCGAGCAGCAACTGCGCGAAGGAGACCGGGTACACGCCGAGGTCCAGCAACGCGCCGCCGCCCTGTGCCGGGTCGCGCAGCCGGTGCGCGGGCGGGAAGGGGCCGGCCAGCCCGAAGTCGGCCTGCACATGGCGCACTTCGCCGATCGCGCCGTCGTCCACGAGGGCCTTGAGCCGCCGGACGAGCGGGTTGCAGTACATCCACATGGCTTCCATCAGGAAGCTGCCGCGCGCCTTCGCCAGCGAGACCAGTTCCTCGGCCTCCCGCGCGTTCAGCGTGAACGCCTTCTCACACAGCACGTTGCGCCCGGCCGCCAGGCACAGCCCGGCGGCGACGCGGTGCGCCGAGTGCGGGGTGGCGACGTACACGACATCGATGTCGCCGTCCTCGGCGAGCGCGTTCCAGTCGCCGTACGCCCGCGGGATCCCGAAGCGCTCGGCGAACGCGTCGGCGGAGTCCTGGCTCCGCGAGGCCACGGCCACCACCTCGGCATCCGGCAGGTCCACGAGATCCGCGGTGAACGCGGCCGCGATCCCGCCGGTCGCCAGGATCCCCCACCGCACGCTTCGTTCCGTCACTGCGGTCCCACCCCTCGCTCATGTGACCCTCGGCACTCTGTTCGAGCTGAGAGCATAGAGGGCGGATCACTCGGAGAGGGAGGGGCGCATGGGCGACCGTGGGGGGCCGATACAGCCGGCGGAGCCGAGACCGGAGGTGTCGCAGCCGGCCGTACCGATGACGGACGGGCCGCCCGCCCGGTCACTGCGGGCCACCGGATGGCTCGTCACCCTCATCCTCGGCGGCCTGACGGCGACACCCCCGCTGGCGATGGACATGTACCTCCCGGCGCTCCCCGAGGTCACCGGGTCCCTGCACGCCCCCGCCGCGACCGTGCAGCTCACCCTCACCGCCTGTCTGGCCGGCATGGCGCTCGGGCAGCTGGTGGTCGGCCCGATGAGTGACCGGTGGGGCCGCAGGCGCCCGCTGCTGGCGGGCCTCGCCGTGTACGTCGTCGCCACCGCGCTCTGCGCGCTCGCGCCCAACATCGGGTTGCTGGTCGCCTTCCGGCTGGCGCAGGGCCTCGCGGGGGCGGCGGCGATCGTGATCGCGCGGGCGGTCGTACGGGACCTGTACGACGGCGTGGCCATGGCCCGCTTCTTCTCCACCCTCATGCTGATCTCCGGGGTCGCCCCGATCGTGGCGCCGCTCATCGGCGGCCAGGTCCTGCGGGTGACGGACTGGCGGGGCGTGTTCGTCGTGCTGACGGTGGTCGGGGTACTGCTCGCCGCCCTCGTCTGGCGCAGGCTCCCCGAGACCCTGGCGCCGCCGGACCGGCACAGCGGTGGGGTCGGTGAGGCCCTGCGGGCCATGCGCGGGCTGCTCGCGGACAGGGCCTTCGCCGGGTACATGCTGGCCGGCGGGTTCGCCTTCGCCGCGCTGTTCGCCTACATATCGGCATCGCCGTTCGTGATCCAGGAGATCTACGGTGCCTCGCCGCAGACCTTCAGCCTGCTGTTCGGCCTCAACTCGGTCGGGCTGGTGATCGTCGGCCAGATCAACGGCAAGGTGCTGGTGGGGCGGGTCAGTCTGGACCGGGTGCTGGGCGCGGGGCTGGCCGTGGTGATCGTGGCCGCGACCGCGCTGCTGCTGATGTCGCTGGGCGTCTTCGGCGAGGTCGGGCTGGTGCCGGTGGCGGCGGCCCTCTTCGTCCTGATGTCCGCGATGGGCGTCACCCTGCCCAACACCCAGGCCCTCGCCCTCCTGCGCACCAAGCACGCCGCCGGGTCCGCCTCCGCGCTGCTCGGCACGTCCTCGTTCCTCATCGGCGCCATCGCCTCGCCCCTCGTGGGCATCGCCGGAGAGGACACCGCCGTCCCGATGGCCGTCGTCCAACTGGCCGCAGCACTGGTGGCGCTGGCCTGCTTCATGGGAATGTGCCGTCCCTGGAACAGTCGTGCGGGTGCGGAGGGAGCAGAGAGCTGAACGCGCCGAGACTGCGCGGGGACACGCCGGAAAGGGCCGGACTCGACCCCGAGGAGATCCGTCAGCTCGTCCGCGAGGTCCACGACCTCACGACCGGCCCTCGCCCCTGGGCGGCCGGGGCGGTGCTGATCGTCGGGCGGGGGCCCTACCTCGCCGTCGAGGAGGCCGTGGGCTGGGCTGTGCGGTACGCCTCCTACGACGAGGAGAAAGACGCCGGGGTGGAACTGCCGCCCGAGAGGCAGGTCCCGATGACCACCTCGACCCCCTTCGACCTCGCCTCCCTCACCAAGCTGTTCACCTCGGTGGCCGCGGTGCAGCAGATCGAGCGCGGCACCCTGGGCATCGACGCGCGGGTCGGGGCGTATCTGCCGGACTTCCACGCGGCGGCCCGGCACGACGTCACGGTGCGTCAGTTGCTGACCCACACCTCGGGCTTGCGGCCCGAACTGCCGCTGTACGACTGCCGGGACGACGCGGAGCGGCTGGATCGGTTGCGTGCGGAGCCGCCGGTGGGGGTGCCGGGGACGTACTGCTACTCGGACCTCAACCTGCTGTTGCTGCAGCACGTGCTCGAACGCATCACCGGCCGCACGCTCGACGTCCTGATCCACGACGGCATCACCCGGCCCCTGGGCATGACGTCGACCCATTTCGGACCCTGCCCCGGAGCGGCGGCGACCGAGGACCAGCGGCGGCCGTGGGCCAAGGCGGACCGGGGGATGCTGCGGGGGGTCGTCCACGACGAGAACGCCTGGGTGCTGGGCGGGGTGGCGGGCCACGCCGGCCTCTTCGCCACGGGGCGTGACCTCGCGGTCTTCTGCCGGGCCCTGCTCTCCGGCGGCGCGTACGGGCCCGCCCGGATCCTCGGTCCGGACTTCGTGGAACTCCTGCTGTCCGAGCCCGGGCTGGGGTTCGCGGTGGATCAGCCGTGGTTCATGGGGGAGTTGGCGGGAAGGGGGGCCGCCGGGCATACGGGGTTCACGGGGACGTCGTTGGTGGTGGATCCGGTGACGGACACGTTTGTGGTGCTGCTGGCGAATACGGTGCATCCGCGGAGGCGGGCGCCGGACAGTAGGCCGCGGGCCAGTGCGGGGACGCGGGTGGCGCGGGCGGTGCGGGGGTAGAGCGCTGTTCCAGCGCCGGCCCAGTCGATTCAGCCCGTCCGGCGTTTGAGGACGAGGCCCGTTCAGGGCCGAAGCGGGGGTCTGGGGGCGGCAGCCCCCAGGGACGATGGGGTCCCCCCGCTCGAGCGAAGCCGAGAGTGGGGGAGGGTAGGGGCGGCGGGGGCGAGAAACCCCGGGCCGCGCCCACACCGCCCGCCCTCGTAGAATCGCCGGGTGAACGACCCCGCATCCCCGGCGGACGCCCTGCGCAGCAGCCTCGCCACCCTCCTCGACGGCCTCCCGCCCCGCCAGGCCGCGCAGGCCGTGGAGCGGCTGATCGCCAGCTACCGGGGCGCCACCCCCACCGACGCCCCCATCCTGCGCGACCGCGCCGACGTGGCGGCCTACGCCGCGTACCGGATGCCCGCGACCTTCGAGGCGGTCCACTCGGCGCTGGAGGCGTTCGCACAGGCCGTACCGGACTGGACCCCCGGCAGCCACACCGACGTCGGCGGCGGCACCGGCGCCGCGACCTGGGCCGTCACCGCGACCTGGCCGGGCGAGCGCCGCGTCACCGTGCTGGACTGGGCCGAGCCCGCCCTGCAGACCGGCAGGGAGATCGCCGCCGCCAACCCGGCGCTGCGACAAGCCCGTTGGCAGCGCGCCCGCATCGGCTCGGCCCTCACCCTGGACCCCACCGACCTCGTCACCGTCTCCTACGTCCTCAACGAGCTCACGGCCCCCGACCGCACCACCCTCCTCGACACCGTGGCGTCCGCCGCCCAGGCCGTCGTGATCGTCGAACCCGGCACCCCCGACGGCTACGCCCGCGTCATCGAGGCCCGCGACCGCCTGATCGGCGCCGGATTCCACATCGCCGCCCCCTGCCCGCACAGCGCCGACTGCCCGATCGTCCCCGGCACGGACTGGTGCCACTTCTCGGCACGGGTCAGCCGCTCCTCCCTGCACCGCCAGATCAAGGGCGGCTCCCTCGCCTACGAGGACGAGAAGTTCAGCTATGTCGCCGCCACCCGCCTCCCGGTCGCCCCGGCCCCCGCCCGCATCGTCCGCAAGCCGCAGATCCGCAAGGGCCAGGTCCTCCTCGACCTCTGCGAGACCGAACCGGCCCTGCGCCGCACCACGGTCACCAAGCGCCACGGCGACCTCTACAAGGCCGCCCGCGACGCGGACTGGGGCGACGCGTGGCCGCCGGCGTTCGACCAGGACGTCCACTAGTCCAGGAGGTGTGCTCGGCTAGGACGCCTGCTGGCCCTCCCGGGACGCCTCCGTCCCTTCCTCCTGCTCGGCGTTCTTCTCCTGGAACTTGCGCAGCAACTCCTTCTTGTGGGCCTGCGGGTCGACCCCGCCGCCGATCCGGCCGTTCCGGCCGCCGCCGCGCAGCGCGTTGCGGTCGAGGTTTCGACGTGTGCCGCCGACTCCCAGCATGTTTCCGCCACCTCGGGTCATGGTGCGGCTCCTCTCGGCATTCGTTCTCGCCACCCAGTGGGCGACAAAGCGACGAGACGTATCGTCTCGATTGAGTACCCTCTCAGGGTCCAGCGAGACGCTCCGTCTTGTCAACCTGATAAATTCGAGCCATGGCAGCTCAAAAGTCCGCTCAGCCCGCACCCAACAGCACCCGCCGGAGCGAGAAGTCCCGTCGGGCCATCTACGACGCCGCCCTCGCCCTCGTCGGGGAGGTCGGCTACCCCAGGACCACGATCGAGGGCATCGCCGCCCGCGCCGGCGTCGGCAAGCAGACGATCTACCGGTGGTGGTCGTCGAAGGCGGACGTCCTGCTGGAGGCCTTCCTCGATCTGAGTGAACAGGCGTCGCGGGACGCGGGCCCGGAGTACGAGTTCGCCATCCCGGACACCGGCGACCTCGCCGCCGACCTCAAGGCCGTGCTGCGCCTCACCGTCGACCAGCTCAAGGACCCCGGCTTCGAGATCCCGTCCCGAGCCCTGGCCGCCGAGGGCGTGGTCAACGAGGAGCTCGGCCGGGTCTTCGTCGCCAAGCTCCTCGCGCCCTCGCTCCAGTTGTACGTCGACCGGGTGCGCGCCGCCCAGGAGGCCGGCCAGGTCCGCCAGGACGTCGATCCGCGCATCGCCCTCGAACTCTGGGTCTCCCCCCTCGCCCAGCGCTGGCTCCAGTACACGGGCCCGATCACGTACGAGTACACGGACACCTTGGTCGACTACGCCCTCCACGGCATCGCCCCGCGCACGCGGTAAGGGCGTAATTGCCGCCGAAGCAGCGCATTGCTGATGATCCAGGTGCTGTGTACGCCTCGCCCCACCTGGCCCGGTTGTCCGCTACGGCCCCCCGAAGCGCATGATGGTGGGACCATAGGGCATGCTGTTCCGCACGACAGCGAGGCGAGGGGATAGATGAGCGCGGAGTTGGGCCGGACCGGCCTGCAGGGCAAAATCTCCCAGTGGCTGCGCGGACGCCGCCCCAAGGAGGCCGCCGGCGACGGTGGCCGGGAGGCCCTGCTGCTCGCCGCCGCGGCGGTGGGACTGCCGCTCGCGCCCGCCGCGCACCCGGCCGGCTACCGATGTTCCTGTGATCGCGTCGGCTGTCCCACGCCCGCCAGGCACCCGGTGTCCTTCGCGTGGCAGACGCAGTCCACCACCGACCGCGCCCAGATCGAGCGCTGGGCCCGCCACCAGCCGCAGGCCAACTTCATCACCGCCACCGGCATGGTGCACGACGTCCTGGACGTCCCGGTCGAGGCCGGGCTCGAGGCGCTGGAGCGACTGCTCGGCGCGGGCATCGAGGTGGGCCCGGTCGCCGAGAGCGACGACGGCCGCCTGCTGTTCTTCACCCTCACCCGCGGCACCCCCGAGGACGAGGACGAGTGGTGGCCCTGCGAGCTGGACTGCCACCCCGAGACCATGGACGAGCACCCGGGACTGCGCTGGCACTGCCGCGGCTCGTACGTCCTCGTACCGCCCGCGCAGCTGCCCGGTGACCAGACCGTCCACTGGGTACGCGGCCTCGAGCACCCGCTGCCCGACCCGCTCAGCCTCCTGGAGATCCTCACCGACGCCTGCGCCCGCTACGTCGGCGAGGAGCCCGACCACGTCTCCGCGGCCTGGCCCCTGCGCCGCCACTGACTCCCGGCGGAGCGCTACTCGCCCTTCGCCGACGTCATTCCCTGGATCCGGCCGAGGACCTGCACCTTTCCGGAGCCCTTCGGGTCCAGCGCCACCTCGGTGGAGACGAACTCCATCGTCAGCGACTGCTTGATCTCGCCGTTGGTCAGCGCCAGCACGCCCTTGCTCGGGGTGGGGACGGCCGAGCCCGTGTGGGCGGTCTCCTTCTCGTAGTGGCGCGTGGTGAAGAACACCAGCGCCCCGCCGTCCTTCGTGCGCAGCGCCAGCGGCTGGTAGTCGCCGCTCGTCAGCGGCTCGTCGATGTACTGCCTGACCAGGCCCGGCCGCTCGGCCTTCTGCGACCGCTCGGTACGCCAGGTACTGGTGTGACGGCCGTTGGCGAAGGTGTCCCCGCCGTCCTTGAGGTAGGTCACGTAGTCCTTGCTCAAGTCCCCGGGCGGCACGGCCAGTTCGGTCGAGTTCGCGGGCACGGCCTCGGCCCAGCCGTCCTTGTCCGTCTTGAACTGCGGTACGTCATCGGGGGCCAGCAGCGTCAGATACGCCGCCTCCCACGGATCGGTCAGGCTGTCCCGGCTGAACACGAACACCCAACGGGCGCTGCCGCCCTTGTTGGCGGCCGTGTCGGCCACGAACCAGCGTGGCCAGCCCGCCTTCTTCGGGATCGTGAACTTGGTGTCCGACAGCTCCAGCGGCGTGTGCGCCGCGTTGCCCTCGGGACTCACCGCCTTGCCCGCCTTCAGCCGCGCCTGGTCGATGGCGCCGAAGGCGCCGGTGACATGGTCGGCGTCCAGGGAGCTGTCGTAGGCCTCGTCGGCCTTGTTGTACGCGGCTGTGAACTGCTGGAGGGCCTTGGCGGCCTCCGCCTTGGTGGCCGAGGGGAGCACTTCCTTCTCCCCGTGGACCACCACGCATCCGCTTGCCGTCAACGACAAAGCGGTCAGCGATGCCGCTATCAGTGCGCTCCGGTCAAGCCTGCGGAGCCTTCGAGGGCCGCGATCCCTGCTCATCAGGTGCCTTCACCTTCCCCTTCCCGGAGGCGAACCCTACCGGGGCGAGGAACAGCGCGAGCGTCGGGATCAGGTACAGCAGCCACACCGTGACCTGGAGGACGGTCGGGTCGGGCTGGAAGTTGAAGACGCCCTTCAGCAGGGTTCCGTACCAGCTGGACGGATCGACGGTGTCGCTGACGTCGAACGCCTTGTCACTCAGGCCGGGCACCCAGCGCGCCTCCTGCAGGTCGTGGACCCCGTACGCCAGCACGCCCGCCGCCACGACGACCAGCATGCCGCCGGTCCACGTGAAGAACTTGGCGAGGTTGATGCGCACGGCGCCGCGGTAGAAGAGCCAGCCCAGGACGACCGCCGTGGCGATGCCGAGGGCGACGCCGATCAGCGGGCGCGGGGTGCCGTCGCCGGCCGCACGCACCGACGCCCATACGAACAGGGCGGTTTCCAGGCCCTCCCGGCCCACGGCCAGGAACGCGGTCGCCACCAGCGCGCCCGTGCCCATCCGCAGGGCGGCGTCCAGTTTGCCGTGCAGCTCGGCCCTGAGATGCCGGGCGGTGCGCCGCATCCAGAAGACCATCCACGTCACCAGGCCCACCGCGACGATCGACAGGGAGCCGCCGAGCGCCTCCTGTGCCTCGAATGTCAGCTCCTGGGAGCCGAATTCGAGTGCGCAGCCGAAGCCGAGCGCGAGGGCGACGGCGACACCGATGCCGATCCAGATGGGCTTCAGCGCGTCCCGGCGGTCGGTCTTGACCAGGTACGCGATGAGGATGCAGACGACGAGGCTCGCTTCCAGCCCCTCGCGCAGGCCGATCAGGTAGTTGGAGAACACGGGCTACGCCTCCTTGGCGAACAGCGTGCTGCCCCACCAGTCGTCCTTGTCGCGGACGCCGGGCGGGACCGCGAAGAGCGCCGAACCCACGTGCTGGATGTACTCGTTGAGCGAGTCGGGGGCCAGATTGCGCTGGATCCGGATGAACCCGGTGCGCGGGTCGCGCTGGTAGGCGAGGAAGAACAGCCCCGCGTCGAGGCGGCCGAGGCCGTCGGTGCCGTCCGTGAAGGAGTAGCCGCGGCGCAGGACCGTCGCCCCGTCGTTGGAGTCGGGGTGCGCGAGCCGGACGTGCGCGTCGGGCAGCATCGCCTTCAGGAACGGCTCGTCGCGCTCCTTCGCCTTGCCGACCGGGGCGCCCTCGCCCTTGTCCCGGCCGAAGATGTCCTCCTGCTCCCGCAGAGACGTGCGGTCCCAGGTCTCGATGTGTATACGGATACGGCGGGCCACGAGGTAGGAGCCGCCGCGCAGCCACGCGGGCCCCTCGGCGGGGTCCACCCACACGAACTTCTTCAGGCGGTCCGTCTCCGTCCCCGCGATGTTGCGGGTGCCGTCCTTGAAGCCCATGAGGTTGCGCGGGGTCTGCTCCTCGGGGGTCGTGGACGAGGTCTTCCCGAAGCCCAGCTGGGACCAGCGGATGACGACCTTGCCGAAGCCGATGCGGGCCAGGTTGCGAATGGCGTGCACGGCGACCTGCGGGTCGTCCGCGCAGGCCTGGACGCACAGGTCGCCGCCGCTGCGGTTCCCGTCCAGATTGTCGCCGGCGAACTTCGGCAGCTCGACGAGGGGTTCGGGGCGGGCGTCCGCGATGCCGAAGCTCTCGCCGTACTTCTCGAAGAGCGACGGTCCGAAGCCGATCGTCAGCGTCAGCCGCGACGGCTTCAGCCCCAGCGCCTCACCGGTGTCGTCCGGCGGCGCCTCGGCCAGACCGCCGAACCCGCCCTCGCCGACCGCCAGCCCGGCGGTCATCCGGCGCGCGGCGGCCGTCCAGTCCTTCAGCATCCGCACGAACTCGGCCCGGTCGTCGGTCTTCACGTCGAACGCGGCGAAGTGCAGCCGGTCCTGCACCGGCGTGGCGATACCGGCCTGGTGGTCACCGTGGAAGGCGATGGCACCGCCCGCCGCCGCGCCGGCCGGCTCCACGTCGCTGCCGGTGCGCGTCATGGCCACGGCACCGCCGGCCGCGACGGCACCGAGCGCGAGCCCGGCACCGCCCCAGCCGATCAGCGCACGCCGTGAGGGAACGCCCTCGGTCGATTCCGACATGACTGTGCCCCTACTTCACGACGACGGCGGCGGCGAGCTTGGACAGCGGCTCCGCGAGGGCGTTGACGCCGTCCGACAGCTCCTTGCGGGCGTCCTTGCCGACCTTGTCGTACGAGGTGAAGTCGTACGACGACTTGTCCGCCCGGTACTTGTCGAGCAGCGTGTCCAGCGCCGCGAACTGCTTGTCGAGCTCGGTGACCAGCGCCGGGTCGTTCTCCTGCGCGACCGGCTTCAGCAGCTCGTACGCCTTCTCGGCGCCCTCGACGTTGGCCTTGAAGTCGACCAGGTCGGTGTGCGAGTAGCGCTCCTCCTCGCCGGTGACCTTGCCGGTGGCGACCTCGTCGAGGAGTTCCTTGGCACCGTTGGCCATGGAGGTCGGGGTGATCTCGGCCTTGCCGACCCGCTTCTGCCAGTCCTTCAGGTCGGTGATCAGCCGGTCGGCGAGGGTGGTGTCCTCGGCGGTGAGCTTCTTGTCCTGCCAGAGGGACTTCTCCAGGCGGTGCCAGCCGGTCCACTTCTGGCCGTCCTCCAGGCCGTCCTCGCGGACGTCGACCTTCGGGTCGATGTCACCGAAGGACTCCGCGACCGGCTCGGTGCGCTCCCAGCCGATGCGGGAGGGGGCGTAGGCCTTCTTCGCGGCCTCGATGTCGCCGTCCTTGACCGCCTCGGCGAACGCCTGCGCCTTCGGCAGCGTCTCGTCGGCCTGCGCCTGCGCGTACTCGCGGTAGGCGGCTACGGCCTTGTCCAGCCGGGGGTCGCGCTCGGCGGCCGCGCCCTTGCCGGTGGCCTTGACGGTCTGCCGGATGCCGTCGCCCTTCATGCCGGGCTTGCAGGCGATGGTGTAGTCGCCCGCCTTCACCTCCGCGGTCACCGTCTGCTTGGTGCCGGGGCCTATGTTCTCGCGCTCGGTGACGATGCGGTCGTCCGGGAAGAGGATGTAGACCTCGGTGACCTTGGAACCCTTGTTCTCGATGGCGAGTTCGACGTGCCCGGCCGGGAACTCCTTCTTCGAAACCTCGCACTTGTCGTCCGTCGCGGTCACGCTGACGATTCGCTCGTCGCCCGCCGAACTGCCTTTCTCGGTGCATCCCGTGACGGCGGCCAGGGCCGCCACGGTGGCGGCGGCGGTGACGACGGAGAGTCTGGCGGGTCGCATGGGGGCTCCAGGGAGGGTGGCCGAAAAGAGTGCATGACGGGCCTCACGCAGACAGGAAGGTGAGGCTCACCTAACGCACCTAAGGATGGCCGAATTGGCCAAAAACGCTCCCATAGGGAAGTCAAAGGAACGTCAAAGGTTGCGCGGTTTCAGCGGCGTGGGGTCACCAGGACCTCTCCCGTCCGCGGATGCGGAAGCACCTCCACCGGCTGGTCATAGACCTCCGACAGCAGCCGCTCGGAGAACACCTCGGCAGGCCGCCCGTCCGCCTCGACCCGCCCGGCGCGCAGGATCGCCACCCGGTGCGCGTAGGCGGCCGCGAGCCCCAGATCGTGGAGGACGACCACCACCGCGTCCCCGGCCCGCGCCCGCGCCCGGCACAACCGCAGTACCAGCTCCTGGTGTTTGAGGTCCAGCGCCGCCGTCGGCTCGTCGAGCAGCAGTAGCGGCGCACGCTGCGCGAGCACCCGCGCGAGTGCGACCCGGGCCCGCTCGCCACCACTGAGCGCGGAGAACGGCCGTACGGCGAACTCCGTCACCTCGGTGGCGGCCATGGCCTCGGCGACGGCCGCGTCGTCGTCCTCCAGCCCGAGGGAGGCCCAGGGCGCACGGCCCATCCGGACGACCTCCTCGACGGTGAAGGGGAAGGACAGGGTCGCCGACTGGGGGAGCACGGCGCGGCGCAGGGCGAGTTCGGGCGCGGACCAGTCGCCCGCCGGGCGGCCGTGGATCCGTACGACCCCCTCGACGGCCGGGAGATCGGCGGCCAGCGCGCTCAACAGGGTGGACTTTCCTGCGCCGTTGGGGCCGACGAGGGCGAGGACCTCGCCGGCGCGGACGGTCACGGAGACGCTGTGCAGCACCTCGCGGGAGCCGAGGCGCACATGGAGGTTCTCAGTCTCGGCGATGGTGTCGCCGGGTTCGGCGGGCGCAGGCGGGGTGGGGCGGTGGCGGAGGAGTCTCATGAAAGGGGTCCTTTGACGGGGGGCGAGTTGCTGTCGCGGGTGGGACCGACGTCGCTCAGGGGCGCGGGGAACTGCGCGACCAGCCCCCGTCCACCCCGCGGCCGACGTACGACCCTCAGGCCCACCCCCCTTGTCGCCGCCGAGTCCGACGCAGCAGCCAGAAGAAGAAGGGGCTGCCCAGCAGAGCCGTAAGCACCCCCAGGGGCAACTCCGCCGGCGCCGCAATCGTCCGCGCGGCGAGATCCGCCGCGAGCAACACCACCGCCCCGCCCAGCGCACTCCCCGGAATGAGAAACCGATGCCCCGGCCCCGCCGCCATCCGCAACAGGTGCGGCACGACAAGGCCGATGAACCCGATGACCCCGGACACACTCACCGCGGCCGCGGTGAGCAGCGCGACGACCAGGATCAACGCGACGCGCATCCGCTCCACGTCCACCCCGAGGTGCCGGGCGGGCCGGTCGCCGAGCGCGAGCAGGTCCAGGCGGCGTGCGTACAGCGGCGCCACCACCAGCCCGACGACCGCACAGGGCAGGACCGCCGTCACCTTGGGCCAGGTGGACTGGGCGAGGGAGCCGAGCTGCCAGAAGGTGATCTGGTTCACCGCGGCGGTGTCCGCGAGGAAGATGAACAGGCCGATGAGCGCCCCGGCGAAGGCGTTGACGGCGATGCCCATGAGGATCAGGGTCACGACCTCCGTACGGCCGGCCGAGCGGGACATCGAGTACACCAGCAGCACGGTGCCGAGCCCGGCGACGAAGGCCATCGCGGGCAGGGTCCAGTTGCCGAGGAAGGTCAGCCCGAGCGAGATGGAGGCCACCGCCCCGACCGCCGCGCCCAGGGAGACGCCGATGGTGCTCGGCTCGGCCAGCGGGTTGCCGAACACGCCCTGCATCAGCGCCCCGGCGCAGCCCAGCGAAGCCCCGATGAGCAGCGCGAGCACGATCCGGGGGAAGCGCACGTTCCACAGCACCGACTCCGCGACCCGGTCCAACTCGCCGCCGCCGAGCCCGGCTTTGTGCTGCAGGGAGCCGAGGACGTCCCCGACCGGGATCGGGTAGGCGCCGATCCCGGCGGCGACCGGGACGAGGACCAGGAGGGCGACGCCCATGCCGACGGTCAGCAGCCACGTGGTGGTGTGCCGTCCGCGGACCGGTAGGGCGGGCGCGGCCTCGGGTGCGGCCTTCTCCAGTACGGTCATGCCGCGTCTCTCTTCTTGTAGAGCTGCTCCACGACCGACCTCAGCACCTGGTCGGTGCGTGGCCCGTAGCTCAGCAGGGCGCCGTCCTCGATCGAGACGACCCGGCGGTCCATCCCCGCCGGGGTCTCGGCGACGCCCGGGATCTTCACCAGGCCGTCGACGCCGCCGACGGACTCGAGTCCCTTGGACATCACGAGAATCGCGTCCGGTGCGGCCTTCGCGAGGGCCTCGCTGGTGATGGGCGTGAAGTCCTTCGCCAGTCCCGACTCGGCTCCCGCGTCGAGCGCACCGGCCGCCTCGACGAGGGAGCCGGCACCGGAGCCCTTGCCGCCGATGAGGTAGACGGAGGCGGAGCCGCGCAGGTAGAGGAAGGCGACCCGCGGCTGCTCGCTCTGCCGGGGAACTTCCTTGCGCACGGCGGCGATCCGGTCCTGCGACCGCTCGGCCAGCTCCTTGCCCGCGGACGATACGCCGAGCGCGTCGGCGACGGCCCGGATGCGCGGGCCGACGTCGTCGAGGCCGTGGGCCGGGGCGACCACGAGGACCGTGATGCCCGCGGCGCGGATCTGCTCCATGGCCTCCTCCGGGCCCGTCGTGGTCTCGGCGAGCACCAGGTCGGGCTTGAGCGACAGCACGCTCTCCGCCGAGACGTCATGGCCCCGGGTGACGACCGGCAGCTTCGCCGCCTGTTCGAACGTCGCGGTGATGTCCCGGGCGACGACGTGGTCGCCGAGCCCGAGCGTGAAGACGATCTCGCTGAGGCTGCCGGAGAGGGGGACGAGGCGACCGGCCTTCTCGACCGTCAGCTTCTTGCCGTCGGCCGCGGTGACCGTGGCGGGGAGGCTCGGGGCTGGGGTGTTCTCCAGGGGCTCGACCCGGTTGGCGGTCTTCGTGGTGGCGGCCGACTCGTTCGCCGGGTCCGCCGCCGGTGAGCCACCGCAGGCCGTCGCCGTGGTGAGGGCGAGCACCGCCAGCAGTGCGCCCGTCAGTCGTGTGCGCAAGGGTCGCACGGTCCGTCCGTTCCTCTCGGTATGCCGTTTCAGCTCGGTCACGGCCGTTTCAGCTGGGCAAAGCTTAGGTTAGCCTTACCTTCATTCGCTACCGGTCGTCGTGTCCGTCGTCTCCGGAGGACCTCTCATGCCTGTCCGCCTACGTGTCCTGGTCGCCGTGCTCTGCGCGGTCGTCCTCGGAGCCCTGCTCCCGGTGACCGCCGCGTCCGCCGCGAGCCGCACCGTGCAGGGCGGGCGGCTCGACTGGGGCGTCAAAGCGTCCTTCCAGAGCTATGTCACCGGGCCCATCGCGAAGGGGAGTTACTCCCTGACCGGCGGCGCGGCCACCGTGGGCAGCGGCGGCTTCCGCTTCCACTCGGCCACCGGGACCTACGACGGCGACACCGGCGCCTTCACCGCGTCCTTCTCCGGCGGCGTCCACTTCGTCGGCCACAAGACCGACGGCGGCGCCTACCAGCTCGACCTCACCCTCAGCCGGCCCACCGTCCGTGTCTCCGGCTCGGGCGGCACTCTCTTCGTGGACGTCACCAGCAAGGCGAAGGGCACCGGGGCGGTCACGACGTCCTCGCAGGTGCCCTTCGCCTCCCTCTCCCTCGGCGGGATCGACATGAGGGGCGGCGGCAACACGGTCGCCCTCAACAACCTGCCCGCCACGCTCACCGCGCAGGGCGCCAAGTCCTTCGCCGGGTACTACACCGCGGGGACCGCGCTCGACCCGGTGAGCCTGTCCGCGGACGTGCGGGCGGCGGCGACGGGGAGGCCGACGTCCTCGGCCACGCCGAGCGCCACCAAGTCCCCGGAGAAGAAGGAGACTTCGAACGGCAAGCTCGTGGACGGCGCCGTCGACTGGGGTGTGCGCCGCACCTTCCGGGAGTACGTCACCGGGGACATCGCCAAGGGCGAGTGGACCCTGTCGTCCGGCGCCGAGGACGGCGGCGCGCTGTTCCGCTTCCCCGACGGGGAGGGGACGTTGAAGGACGGTGCCCTGCGGGCGTCGTTCAGGGGCGCGGTCCGCTTCACCGGGGCGCAGGGCCTCGACCTGGAACTGAGCGGCGTCCGCGTCACCGTCGAGGACGGCAAGGGCACACTCCTCGCCGATGTGGCCGGCGCCGGATTCACCGGCGACAAGGTCCGCCTGGTCACCTTCACGGCCAAGGGCCTGAAGGCGAAGGACGGCCTGGCGAAGGTCACCGAGGCCCCCGCGAAGCTCACCGCCGAGGGCGCCAAGGCCTTCGGCGGGATGTACAAGGCGGGCACCGAGATGGACCCGGTGTCGCTGGCCGTCGCCACCGCCGACGACGCCGAACTGCCCGCCCTGCCCGACCTGGGCAGCACCCCCACGGCGAGCGCGACGCCGGACAAGTCGTCGGCCTCGCCCGGCCCCTCGGCCGAACCCGTCGCGAGCACCTCCGACGACGACGTCCCCGCCCTGCCCATCGGCATGGCGGCCGGGGTCCTGCTGCTCGCGGGCGCGGCCTTCGCGTTCGTCACCGTACGCAAGCGCCGTACCCGGCCGGCCGGCGAGGCCGTCCCCCCGTCCGCCGAGGACTGAACGTCCCAAGAGGACTTCCCCCCCCATGCCCCGACCGCCGTGCCCGCGCCGCCCCCGGCCGCCGCGGCGGACTCCCACCCACCGCAAGGAGAACCCCGAGCATGTCCGCCACTTCCCGCAGACGCCGTCCCGTCACCCTCGCCGCCGCTGTCGCCACCGCGGCCACGCTGGGCGCCACCGCACTCGCCACCCTCGGCGCCGGCACCGCCTCGGCGGCCGAAGTCCCGCTCAGCGGCTACGAGTTGACGTGGGGCATCAAGCAGTCGTACCGCACCTACGTGACCGGCATGGCGGCCGGCAGCTTCACCGCGAAGGACGGCGCCTCGCAGGCCGCCGGGAACGGCGCGTTCACCTTCACGGACGGCACCGGCACCTACGACTCCACGGCCCACACCGTCGACCTCGGCTTCCAGGGCGACCTCCAGATCGTCTCCAAGCTGCACGGCTTCGACATCGCCCTGTCCGACGTGCGGTTCGACAGCGCGGCCGCCGAGATCACCGCCGACGTCACCAAGTCCGGTACGACCGCGCAGGACGTGCCGCTCGCCGACATCACCGTGACCCGGGCGATGACCGACATGGCGACCAAGCTGACGAAGGAGGCCGCGGACGTCTTCGGCAGCGCCAGCTACGAGGGCGCGGCGGGAGACCCGCTCACCGTCGTACAGAAGACGCCGCCCCAGTCGCCCACGCCGACGGCCACCGCCACGCAGTCCCCGAGCCCCACCCCGACGCCGACCGCGACGGCCACGCAGTCCCCGGGCCCGACCGCCACGGCGACCGGGTCCGCCTCGCCGTCCACGAGCGCCGACCCCTCCGAGTCCGCCTCCGAGGCCCCGGCCCAGGGCGACATAGCCGACGGCACGCTCGACTGGGGCGTCAAGCAGTCCTTCCGTTCGTACGTCGTGGGCACGGTGGCGAAGGGCGAGATCACGACGTCGGACGGAGCCTCGCAGGCCACCGGCAACGGTGCCTTCACCTTCGTCGACGCGACGGGGGAGTACGACACCGACGCCGGCACCCTCTCCGCGAACTTCGAGGGAGCCGTCAACTTCAAGGGCCACAAGGGCGAGGGCGAGAACGACGGCTACGGCCTCGACCTCACCCTGAACAACCTCCGCGCGACCCTCGACGAGGGCACCGGCGAACTCACCGCCGATGTCACCAGCCTCGGCGAGAAGACCGACGACGTGGTGCTGGCCGACCTGAAGGCGAACGAGTCCGACCTGACCGCGCAGGACGACGTCATCACGGTCGACGACGTCAAGGCCACCCTCACGGAGGCCGGCGCGAAGGCCTTCGGCGGCTTCTACACCGCCGGCACCGAACTCGACCCGGTCGACCTGGCGGTGGCCCTGACCGCCGACGCGGACCTGCCCGGCGGCGACGGCTCGACGGGGGGCTCCACGGGCGGCTCCACGGGTGGTTCCACCGGCGGCTCCTCCGGCACGGCGGGTTCGACCACCGGCGGCACGGGCTCGACGACCGGCGGTGTGACGGGCGGCCTCGCCAACACCGGCTCGGACGTGCCGGTGGCGGCGCTGGGTACGGCCGCCGCGGTGACCGCAGCCGCGGGCGCGGCCGTGGTGGTCGCGATGCGCAGGCGGCGTACCGAGGCGTAAGACTGTCCCCATGAACAGGGGGCACAGAGAACTGCTGGGGCCGGGGCGGCTGGTACTGGACGTACGAGACCGTCCCGGCCCGCCGGCGTTGCGTTTCGAGACCGCGGACCGGGGACGGCTGCTGCTGCGGCAGGGGGACCGCCCTGTGCTGCTGGGCCGGTCGGTGGGCGAGGGCTGCTGCCCGGAGCTCCATCTGCACCGCCTCGACGGCTACCGCTCACCGCTTCCGCCGCTGCGCTCGTCAGCCATGCGCTCCTCGGTCAACTGGCCGCACCAGTACGCGCGTTGGCTGGAGGAGGCGGAGGGGACCCCGCTGCGGGACGGACGCTGGGAGCTGGCCCGCCGGACCGGTTTCCCGCCGGGCATCTGGATCGAGGACTTCGTGCGGGACTGGCCCGGCGGCCGGCTGGAGCTGTACTGCGGGGGCGGCTGGCACGGAGTCGTGCCGCTGCGCCGGCTCTCGGCACCGGATGCCGCGCGGGTGAAGGCGTACCGCAAGCACGCCCGTGACGGCTCACTAGCGCCGGTCCTGCTGTGGTGGGTGACCTTCCTGGACGGCTGGGTGATCCTCGACGGTCACGACAGGGCGGTGGCGGCGCTGGCGGAGGACCGGACGCCGGAGTGCGTGGAGCTGGGCCGGGTGCCCGACGAGGAGCAGTGGCGCCGGGCTGCCGAGGAGGTGACCGAGGCCCACGAGCACCGAGTGCAAGGGCTGGCCGACCACGCCGACGACCCGGGCGCGGAACACCGGCGGGCCACCATGGAGAGGGCGTACGGCGAAACGATCGCCTCGCTGCCCTACGGCGTGCCCCCCACCCGCTTCCTGCCACTGTCCGGCGGAGCCGCCGCCTGGGACGAGCTCGCGGCCCGGGTGATGTTTCAATTTCCCCGTGACTGACTTCGACGTCCTGCGCGTCTTCTGCGGCCCCCACGGCGGATACGGCAACGAACTCGGCGTCGTCCGCGAGGGCTCCGTCCTGCCCGACCGGGCTGAGCGGCAGGCGTTCGCCGGCAAGCTCGGCTTCAGCGAGACCGTGTTCGTCGACGACCCCGAGCGCGGAGTCATCGACATCTACACCCCGACCCTGCGCCTGCCCTTCGCCGGTCACCCCTGCGTCGGCACGGCCTGGCTCCTCGACGTGCCCGAACTGATCACTCCGGCCGGCGTCGTCGGGGCACGGCTGGACGGGGAGTTCAGCTGGATCGAGGCCCGGGCGGAGTGGGCCCCGCCGCGCACCCTGCGGCAGTACGGGACGGCGGCCGAGGTGGACGACCTCGACGTGCCCCCGCCAGGTGAGTGGATCTATGCCTGGGCGTGGGAGGACGAGGCGGCCGGACGGGTCAGGGCCCGCGGCTTCCCCGGCCGCGGCGACGGCATCGACGAGGACGAGGCGACCGGCGCGGCCGCCCTGCTGCTCACCGACCGCCTGGGCCGCGCCCTCAACATCACCCAGGGAGCCGGGTCCCAGATCCTCACGGCGCCGCAGCCCGAGGGCTGGGTGGAGATCGGAGGGCGAGTCCTCCTGGAGCGCTGAGCCCGGACGCTCAGCCCCTCAGACCTCAGCCCCTCAGGCTCTCGGACACTCAGGCGCTCAGCGGGAACTCCTCGCCCAGCGCCCGGAACACCGCCGTGTTCAAGGCGAACGCCTTCTTGCACTCCGCCACGATCCGCTGCTTCTCCAGGTCGTCGGCGCGGACCCGGTCCAGGAGCTCGCGGTAACCCCGCTTGAACGCCGCCGGGTTGGTGATCTCCTCGAAGACGTAGAAGCGGACCCCGTCGCCCTTGCGGGCGAAGCCCCAGGTCTTCTCCGCCTTGTCGCGGATGATCTGGCCGCCGGAGAGGTCGCCGAGGTAGCGCGTGTAGTGGTGGGCGATGTAGCCGGCCGGCCACGCGTCGGCGCACTCCCGCACCCGGTCCGCGTACGCCTGCGTCGCGGGCAGTGCCGACAGGCCCGTCCGCCACCGCGGACCCCGCAGATGCGCCAGGTCCCGCTCCAGCGACGTCAGCCGGAACAGCTCCGGCTGGATGAAGGGGCCGGTCACCGGGTCCGACGCCAGCCGCTCGGTGCCGGTCTCCAGCGCCTCGTACACGAACCACAGCTGCTCGGTGTAGCGCGCGTACGCGTCCACGCCCAGCCGGCCGCCGAGCAGGTCGCTCATGAACGTCGAGGTCTCCGCCTCCACGTGCTGCTCGTGGGAGGCGGTGCGGATGACTGTCGAGAAGGAGTCCATGGGAGTATTTTCTGAGGTTAGGCTTACCTAAGTCAATAGGTTTGCCGACGCTGTGTCGGTAAAAGGGTACCGAGAAAACCCGCCCTCCGCAGGGCGAAGGACGGGCCAGGTGACCTGCTCGGTTACGGCAGCGTGAGGATCTCCGTCCCCGTCTCCGTCACCACCAGTGTGTGCTCGAACTGCGCGGTGCGCTTGCGGTCCTTCGTGACGACCGTCCAGCCGTCGTCCCACATGTCGTACTCGTGCGTCCCGAGCGTCAGCATCGGCTCGATGGTGAAGGTCATGCCGGGCTGGATCACCGTCGTCGCGTGCGGGCTGTCGTAGTGCGGGATGATCAGCCCCGAGTGGAACGACGAGTTGATGCCGTGGCCGGTGAAGTCGCGGACCACGCCGTAGCCGAAGCGCTTGGCGTACGACTCGATGACCCGCCCGATGATGTTGATCTGGCGGCCCGGCTTGACCGCCTTGATCGCGCGGCTCAGCGACTCACGGGTGCGCTCCACCAGCAGGCGGCTCTCCTCGTCGACGTCGCCTACCAGGTACGTGGCGTTGTTGTCGCCGTGCACCCCGCCGATGTACGCGGTCACGTCGAGGTTGACGATGTCGCCGTCGCGCAGCACCGTCGAGTCCGGGATGCCGTGGCAGATCACCTCGTTGACGCTGGTGCACAGGGACTTCGGGAAGTTGCGGTAGCCGAGCGTGGAGGGGTAGGCGCCGTGGTCGCACATGTACTCGTGCGCCACCTTGTCCAGCTCGTCCGTCGTGACACCGGGCGCGATCAGCTTCGCCGCCTCGGCCATCGCCCGCGCGGCGACCCGGCCGGCCACCCGCATCGCCTCGACGGTCTGTGGAGTCTGCACCTCCGGACCCGTGTACGGCGTCGGCGCGGGCTTCCCGACGTACTCGGGGCGACGGATGTTTCCGGGCACGGAACGGGTGGGGGAGAGCTCCCCTGGTACGAGCAGCGACTGGCCAGACATGCCAGCGAGTCTAACCAGCGGGCATGGGGGAACATGACGATGGCGAGAGGAGCCGGACATGGCCTTGTTCAAGAAGCGGACCGTCGGCAAGCCGGGCGAGTGGTACTACTGCCTCGTCCACAAGAAGGTCGAGGAGGGGCCGGACTGCCCGGCCAAGGACCGCTTCGGACCGTACGCCACTCCGCAGGAGGCCCAGCAGGCGATGGACCTCGCCCGTGAGCGCAACCTGGAGTGGGAGGGCGACCCGCGGTGGCACGACGCCCCGAGCCGCCCGGCGGACGACGACTGATCAGCCCTCCGCGGGCGCCGACGCGGGTTGTGCCGTCGGCGCCTGTGCGGCCGCTGCCGCCGCCCGCTGCTCCCGCAGCCGTACCGCGTGCTCGTTCGTCCGCGCGTCGTACGTCATCAGTTTCGGCAGACACAGCGCCAGCAGCCCCACGGCACCCACGCACAGCAGCCCGCCCGACCAGATCGACGTCCGCACGCCCCGCCAGGCCGCCATGCCGCCGACGTAGGTCTGGCCCAGCTGCGGGCCCACCGAGTACGACAGCAGCTCGATCCCGGCGAGCCGGCCGCGCAGCTCGTCCGGGATCGTCTGGTTCCACATCACCCCGCGGAAGATGCCGCTGACCATGTCGGCGGCGCCGCCGAGGGTCAGGAACAGCAGGACCAGCCATACGTTCCCGGAGACACCGGCCGCCGCGATCGCCGTGCCCCACAGCGCCGCCGCCACCACGACGGCCCGCCCGTGCCGGTGCACCCGCGAGGTCCAGCCGCTGGTCAGGCTCACCAGCATCGCCCCGGCCGGGATCGCCGAGTACATCAGCCCCAGTGCCCAAGGGGCGTTCAACTCGTCGGCGAGGAACGGCAGTACGGCGAGCGGCATCGCGAACAGCATCGCCGCGATGTCGATCACGTACGTGCCGAGGAGCTCCTTGCGGTTCCAGGCGTAGCGGGCGCCCTCGGCGATGGCCTTGAGGGACGGCTTCGCGGCCTCGTGGGAGGCGGGGGAGGGGGCGAGCCCGAGCACGAGCAGCACGGAGACGACGAAGGTCAGCAGATCCACGCCGTAGGCCCAGCCGAGCCCCGCGTACGCCACGACCACACCGGCCAGGGCCGGGCCCGCGACGCCGCCGACCTGCCAGCGCAGCGCGTTGAGCGAGGCGGCGGCCGGGAGGTGGTCGTGGGCCACGATCCGGGGCAGCAGGGCGTCCATGGCCGGGCGCTGGACCGACACGAGGGCGGAGGACAGCGCGGCGACGACGTACAGCGGCCAGATGGCGGGGCTCGGCAGCAGTGCGTTGACCAGCAGCACCGCGCTGAGCACCGCCTGCCCGGCCTCCGTCCACACGATCAGCTTCCGCTTGTCGAGCGCGTCGGCGAGCGCACCCCCGTACAGCCCGAACACGATCAGCGGCACCAGCTCCACGGCGCCGATCGCCCCGACCGCCGCGGCGGACCCCGTCAGCTCCTTGATCTGCACGGGCAGCGCGACGAAGGTCAGGAAGCTGCCGAAGTAGGTGACCAGCCCCGCCAGCCACAGCCGCCGGAAGTCGACGGAGGCCCGCCACGGGGCGAGATCGGGAAGTACGGCCCGGAGGCCGGAAGGCGGCGCGGGGGGAGTGGGGGAGTCGTCGGTCACGAAGGGCCATGCTCAGGCGGTGCGGTGCTGCGAGGCAAACGGTTTTGCGGGCGAGGCGCCGGGCACCGGCCGACGGGTCACCAGCCCGAGGGCGGCGGCGCCGTCAGGGAGTCCGCCAGGCGGGACAGGCGGTCCCGGAAACGCCGGCGACCCCGCGGAGCGGGCAGCGCGTTCTCGCCGGCCGCCGCGCTCACCAGGTGCTGCACGGTGTCCAGGTCCAGCTCCGCACCCTCCGGCACGGTCAGCGTCTCGTGGGCCATCGACGTCAGTTCGCCCTCGTCGGTGCCGAGCGCCAGCACCGTCGCGCCGGCCAGCCGGGCGTCGTGCACCCGCTCCAGAAGCGGCGCTCCCGGCCCTTGTGGCGACACCACCAGCAGCGTCTCCCCGCCCCGCGCCGCCGCCAACCGCCCGAGGCCGACCGCCAGATGCGCCGGATCCGAGGCGCGCGCACGATGCCGTACGAGTGTCGGGGCCAGCTCCGGAGTGCCCGACCACGCGGCCTCGTCGACCAGATGGGCCGCCAGATGCCACGGCTCGTACTGCGGTGTGCCGACCAGCAGCAGCCCGCCCCCGTGCGCCACCGCCGCCGTCCGCAGCGCACCCGCGAACCGCCGGGTTGCTCCCAACCACTCGGTTCCGGCAAGCACTTCGCGCAACAACGCGACACGTACGGCATCCATGCGACCGCATCCTGCCGCAACCGACCACTCGTGACCCGGAGTTCACCACGAATTCGCCCGACTTGGGCAGATGGACTCGTTGTCCCGCACATCCGTCCGTACACCGGCCGCGCAGCCACCGCCGACCGAGCCATGGCGACCGGCCATCCGAGGAGCCCCCCATGGCAGAGACCAGCGTCCCCTTCCGCGCCGGCCGCGAGGGCTACGCGAGCTTCCGCATCCCGGCCGTCGTCGCCACCTCCACCGGCACCCTCCTCGCCTTCTGCGAGGGCCGGGTCGGCTCGCACGACGACTTCGGGAACATCGACATCGTGCTGAAGCGCTCCACCGACGGCGGCCGCACCTGGGGCCCGCTCCAGGTCGCCGCCAAGCACGGTGACGACCTCGCCGGCAACCCGGCCCCCGTCGTCCTCGACACCGGCCGCATCCTGCTCGTCCACGTCCGCAACGCCGCCCTCGCCACCGAGAGCGCCATCCGCCGCGGTGTGGTGAGCGCCGCGGACGGGCGGCGGGTCTGGGTCCAGCACAGCGACGACGACGGCGCGACCTGGTCCGCGCCGACGGAGATCACCAAGGGCACGAAACGGCCGGAGTGGCGCTGGTACGCCACCACCCCCGGCCACGCCGTCCAACTGGCCGGCGGCCGGGTCGTCGTCCCCGCCAACCACTCCCTGCCGCCGTCCGGACGGGACAACGGCACGGAGGGCAAGTACAACGGCGGCCACTGCCTGCTCAGCGACGACCGCGGTGCCACCTGGCGCATCGGGTACGTCGACGGCAACACCGACGGCTACGTCAACGTCAACGAGACCACCGCCGCCGAACTCCCCGACGGGCGCGTCTACTTCAACACCCGCAACGACTCCACGTCCCCCGGCACCCGGGCCGACGCCTACTCCGAGGACGGCGGCGCGACCCTGGTGAAACCCTTCCGTCCGCAGGCCGGCCTCGCCGCCCCCGTCTGCGAGGGCAGCGCCCTGCACCTGCGCGACCCCGACGTGCTGCTCTACTCCGGCCCCGCCGACCCCGGCTTCCGCGCCCTGATGACGATCCGCGCCTCCACCGACGGCGGCATCACCTGGCGGTCGGCGCACACGGTGGACGGACTGCCCGCCGCTTACTCGGACCTCGTACGGATCGACGACGAGGCGGTCGGACTCCTCTACGAGACCGGCGACTTCAGCGCGTACGAGACCATCACCTTCCGGCGGGTGCCCGTGACGGAGCTCACCTGAGCCAGGGGGCCGGGCGGCGCGGACGTAAAGTCGGCGCATGACCTCTAGCGACAGTGCACAGCAGCCCGCCGGGACGCCCGCGAAGGCTCCCGCCAAGGACCCCTGGGACCTCCCGGACGTCTCCGGGCTCGTCGTCGGCGTGCTCGGCGGGACCGGGCCGCAGGGCAAGGGCCTTGCCTACCGGCTCGCCCGGGCCGGCCAGAAGGTGATCATCGGCTCGCGGGCGGCCGAGCGCGCCGAGTCCGCCGCCGAGGAGCTCGGGCACGGCGTCGAGGGCGCCGACAACGCCGAGTGCGCGCGGCGCAGCGACATCGTGATCGTCGCCGTGCCGTGGGAGGGCCACGGCAAGACCCTCGAATCCCTGCGCGAGGAGCTGGCCGGCAAGCTGGTCGTCGACTGCGTCAACCCGCTCGGCTTCGACAAGAAGGGCGCCTACGCGCTGAAGCCGGAGGAGGGCAGCGCCGCCGAGCAGGCCGCCGCCCTGCTCCCGGACTCCCGGGTGACCGCGGCCTTCCACCATCTGTCGGCCGTCCTGCTGGAGGACCCGGAGATCGACGAGATCGACACCGACGTGATGGTCCTCGGCGAGGACCGGGCGGACGTCGAGATCGTCCAGGCGCTCGCGGGCCGCATCCCCGGCATGCGCGGCATCTTCGCGGGGCGGCTGCGCAACGCCCACCAGGTGGAGTCGCTGGTCGCGAACCTGATCTCGGTGAACCGGCGCTACAAGGCGCACGCGGGGCTCCGCGTCACCGACGTGTGACGGGATGGGGGACACTGGTCGGCGTAGCAGTGTCCCCCGAAGGAGCCGAGTGAAATGCCCCGCCTTGGTGTCTATGCCCTGATCGTCTGTGTGCTCGCCGTGGCCGCGGCCGTGGTCTCGTTCACGCAGGGCAGCTTGCTGGGGATCGTGTGGGTGCTGCTGGCGGGGCTGTCCAGCAACATGTGCTGGTACTACGTGAAGCGGGCCAGGGACGAGCGGCGGGACTCGGTCACGGGCTGAGCCACGAACCGGGTCACGCGTTGATCGAGCAGAGCTCGTTCGAGTCCCGCCAGAAGCGGAACAGGTCGTAACCGCAGTACGTGTCGAAGTCGCTGATGCCGAGGCCCCGCAGCACGGCGTCGATCATGTCGAAGAACACGCCGTTGACCTCCGGCACCCACAGCAGCGCGAACACGAACAGCAGCCCGAACGGCGCGAACGGCTGCACCTGGCGCCTGACCTTGTGCGACAGCCACGGCTCGATCACGCCGTAGCCGTCCAGGCCCGGCACCGGCAGGAAGTTCAGGATCGCCGCCGTGACCTGGAGCAGCGCGAGGAAGGCGAGCGCGAACCGGAAGTCGCTGGGCACGCCGTCCAGGGCGTCCAGCCAGAACGGGGCGGTGCACACGACGGCGAACAGCACGTTCGTCAGGGGCCCGGCCGCCGAGATCAGACTGTGCCGCCAGCGCCCCCGGATCCGCCCGCGCTCGATGAAGACGGCACCGCCCGGGAGGCCGATGCCGCCCATGATCACGAAGATGACGGGGAGCACGATGCTGAGCAGGGCATGTGTGTATTTGAGAGGGTTGAGCGAGAGGTAGCCCTTCGCGCCGACCGAGATGTCCCCGCTGTGCAAGGCGGTACGCGCATGTGCGTACTCGTGCAGACACAGGGACACGATCCAGGCGGCCGTCACGAAAAGGAACACGGCCAGGCCTGGCTGCTCGGCGAACCCGGTCCAGGTGGCCCAGCCCGTCACCGCCGTGACGGCCAGGATCCCCACGAAGACGGGGCTGATCCGCCGGTCGCTGCGGCGGGTGAGAGCGGTGGTCATGAGGACGGGCTCCTGGGACGGCGGGACGTCGGGACTGCCCGACCGTACCGGGCGCACCCGGAAAACGTCTCGCGGTGGGCCGTAGGTTCCGGGGAAGGTGGGGGCATGGGCTGTGGCGGGTGGCGTACGTGGGCGGGCGCACCGCACCCGACGGCCCCCCGCACCCCGCCCCGCAGCCGCCCCGCCCCGCCGCCCAATGCCGTGACCGGCCCCACGACCACCAGAGACAATGGACCCCGTGCGCTATCGCATCCTCGGCACCACCCAGGTACTCCGCCCCGACGGCAGCCCCATTCCTGTCGGCGGGGCCCGCTTGCGTGCCCTGCTCACCGTGCTCGCGCTGCGGGGCGGCCGGACCGTGCCGGCGGGCATGCTGGTCGACGAGGTGTGGGAAGGGGCGCCGCCCGCTGACGCCTCGGGGGCGTTGCAGGCGCTCGTCGGGCGGTTGCGGCGTGCCCTCGGCGCGGACGCGATCGTCTCGGCGGACGGCGGTTACCGGCTCGCCGCCGCGCCCGACGACATCGACCTGCACCGCTTCGAGCGGCTCGTCGGCGAGGGCACGCGCGCGCTGGCCGACGGCGACCCCGCCAAGGCCGCCGTCGTCCTCGACGACGCCCTCGCCCTGTGGCGCGGGCCCGCCCTCGCCGACCTCCCCGACCGCACCGCCGAGGCGGCCCGCCGGGCGACCCGGCGCCTCGACGCGCTGCGCGCCCGCCACACCGCCGCCCTCGCCCTCGGCCACGCCGAACAGTCCCTGCCGGAACTGACCGCCCTGTGCGACAGCCACCCCCTGGACGAGCCCCTCCAGGCCCTGCGCCTGCGCGCCCTGCGCGACGCGGGCCGCACGGCGGAGGCCCTGGTTGCCTACGAGGACGTACGACGCCTCCTGGCAGACCGCCTCGGCTCGGACCCGGGCCCGGAACTGCGCTCCCTGCACGCGGAGCTGCTTCGCCCGGGGGGCGGTGCGCGCGGGCACGGCCAGCGGGTGGACGACGGATCCGGCACCGCGCGGGGTGGGCATGGCGTCCGCCCGCTCGGTGACGTGGACGCAGGTGCCCACGGTCCGGGCCACGGCAGGATGTCCGCCGTCCCCGAGGCCCACCGATCCGGCCCCCTCGGCGCCCCCGACACCGAAGCGCGCCGTACGAGGCCCGCCGACGCAGGCACAGCTGGGTCCGGCACGCGCACCGGCCCCGGCGCGCGCCCCCCGGCCGCGCCCGGCGAGGCGGAGGCCCCCGGCCCCCCGAGCACCCTCGGCGTTCCCGCCGCGCCCGCGGCCCGTACCGCCGGCCCCGCGCCCGGCCGGAACCACACACCCGACGCCCCGGCCGCCCCCGGCGGCCTCACCGCCCGCACGGACGCCTCCGCCGACCCGCCCGGCGCACCGCGGCTCACCCCACCCCCCGGCAACCTCCGCGCCCGGCTCACCTCCTTCGTCGGCCGGGAAGCCGACATCGAGGCCATCCGCGGGGACCTCGGCACCGCCCGGCTCGTCACGCTGCTGGGCCCCGGTGGCGCCGGGAAGACGCGGCTGTCGCAGGAGGCCGCCGAGAGCGTGCGGGACGGTGCCCCGGACGGGGTGTGGCTGGCCGAGCTCGCGCCGGTCGACGCCCCCGAGGCCGTGCCGGAGGCCGTACTCACCGCCGTCGGTGCCCGCGAGACCGTGCTGTACGGCGCCGGCGCCGAGGCCATGCGGGCCGGTTCCGACCGGCACGACGACCCCGTCGAGCGGCTCGCCGAGCACTGCGGCAAACGCCGGATGCTGCTGATCCTCGACAACTGCGAGCACGTCGTCGAGGCCGCCGCCCGCCTCGTCGCGGAGCTGCTGGAGCGCTGCCCGGAGCTGACGGTGCTGGCCACCAGCCGCGAACCCCTCGGCGTACCGGGGGAGTTGCTGCGGCCCGTCGAGCCGTTGCCCGAGCCCGTCGCGCTGCGGCTCCTCGCCGACCGGGGAGCGGCCGCCCGGCCCGGCTTCCGCGTCGACGCCGACGACGAGACCGCCGCGGCCTGCGCCGAGATCTGCCTGCGCCTCGACGGTCTCCCGCTCGCCATCGAACTTGCCGCCGCCCGGTTGCGCATGCTCACCCCACGCCAGATCGCGGACCGTCTGGACGACCGCTTCCGCCTCCTCACCTCCGGCAGCCGCACCGTCCGCCCCCGCCAGCAGACCCTGCGTGCGGTCGTCGACTGGTCCTGGGAGCTGCTCGACGAGGACGAACGCGACGTGCTGCGGCGGCTGTCCGTCTTCGCGGGCGGCTGCGACCTCACCGCCGCGGAGGCCGTGTGCGGGCCCGCCGCCCTGGACTCGCTCGGCTCGCTCGTCGACAAGTCCCTGGTGGTGGCCGCCCCGTCGGCGGACGGCGCGATGCGCTACCGGCTCCTGGAGACCGTCGCCGAGTACGCCGGCGAGCGCCTCGACGAGACCGGCCGTCGTGCCGAGGCCGAGCGCGCGCACCTGACGTACTACCGCGAACTCGCCCGCATCACCGACGCGTTGCTGCGCGGGCCCGGCCAGCTCGCCGCCATCGACCGGCTGGAGCGCGAGTACGAGAACCTGCGCATCGCCCTGCGCCACGCGGTCGCCGACCGTGACGAGCAGGAGGCGATGTGTCTGATCCTGTCGCTGGCGTGGTACTGGCAGATGCGCGAGCTGCGGATCGATGCCCGCAACTGGTCCCGCGAGGTCCAGGCCCTCGGCCCGGACCCCTTCACCGATCCGGTCCGCCCGGCGCAGCCGGTGTGGGAACGCTGCACGGACACCCCGCCCCCGTGGACCGGGGAGGCCCTCGAAGAGGCCCGGCGCGGCGTCCACCTCGTCCATCTCGCCTGCATGGACACCGAGTTGGATGCCTGGCAGACCCCCGCGGCGCAGGCCAAGCTGCGGGCCATCGCCGCCACCTACGAACCGGGCATGCCGCAGACCTGCCGGCTGCCCGGCTACCTCTGGATCTTCGCCGTCATGCTCACCGGGGACGTGGAGCGGCTGCGGATCGTCCTCGACGCCACCGTCCGCACCTCCCGCGAGACGCCCGGGTACGACTGGGAGCTCGCCGCGAGCCTGCAGTGGCGCGCCAACATGTACGCCAACCGCAGCGACTGGGCGGGCGAGGGCGACGCCATCCGCGATGCCGAGGAGTCGCTGGAGATCTACGAGCGCCTGGGCGACCTGTGGGGCACCGCCGAGGCCCTCGCCGCGCGCGCCGAGGCTTGCGAACGCAAGGGTGAGTGGGACAGGGCCGCCGCGAACTACGAGGCGGCGATCGAGCGTGCCGAACGGCTCGGCGCCCACGCCCAGAAGGGCGTACTGCGGGCCCGGCTCGGCAGCGTCATGATCGAGGCGGGCGAGGTGGAGCGGGGCGAGCGGCTGCTGCGTGCGGTCATCGACGAGGCGAGCGGCGGGAACGACCAGGCGATGCCGTTCGCCCGGCTGATCCTGGCCGGCCGGCTCGGCATGAGCGGCCGGATCGCCGAGGCGCGTGAGCAACTCCGGCTGTTGCGCGAGCAGTTCAAGATCGCCCACTTCGTCGTCTTCGATGCCTACATTCTCGGTGCGGAGGCCTGGCTGGACGCGGCCGACGGCCGGTACACGCGATCCCTGGACACGATCAAGCGCGCCATGGAACGCGCCGAGGAACCGCTGTCCGAGGCCATCGCCCCGAACATGCGCTCGGCGTTTCTGAGCACCGCCGCCTACGCCCTGGCCCGCGTCGACGGCGGCTGCCGCACCCGTGACGCCGCCCGCTGCCTCGGCGCCGCCGACGGGCTGCTGCCGGCCCGGTACGTCGCGTCGACACACGAGCGCAAGGTGTACGAAGGGGCGGCGGAACGCGCCCGCGCGGTGCTCGGCGACGCGGCCTACGAGGTGGCGTACACGGAGGGCGGTGGCCTCTCCTCCCGGGAGGCCACCGCCCTGATCTGACGTCCGCCGGTTCCTCGTACGGACGGTCGGTTCCGCGTACGGAACGTCAGTTCTTCGTGCGGAACTTGTGGATCGCGATAGGCGCCATGATCGCCGTCAGGCCGACCGACCAGGCGACGGTCACCCACAGGTCGTGCGCGACCGGGCCGCCCACCATCAGGCCGCGCGCGGCGTCCGCGAGCGAGGACAGCGGGTTGACGTCCGTGAAGGACTGCAGCCAGCCCGGCATCGACGTGGTCGGCGCGAAGATCGACGAGCCGAACTGGAGCGGCATCAGCACCAGGAAGCCGAGCCCCTGCACGGACTGCGCGCTCTTCAGGATCACACCGAGGGTGAGGAACACCCACATCAGCGCCGACCCGAACAGCGCCGCCAGCGCCACGGCCGCGAGCAGCCCGACCCAGTTGGTGATGTCGAAGCCGACCAGGACACCGACGATCAGCATGATCGTGGTGGCGATCATCATGCGCAGGAGCTCTACCGCGATCTTGGCGAAGAGCACCGAGCCGCGCCCGATCGGCAGGGACCGGAACCGGTCCATGACGCCGGTGTTGAAGTCCTGGTTGAACCCGGTCCCGACCGACATGGCCATGCTCATGCCCATCATGGCCATCATGCCGGGCACGACGTACTGGACGTAGTCCTCCTGGCCGCCGCCGAGCGCCTGTCCGATCGAGCCGCCGAAGACGTACACGAACAGCAGCGTGAAGACGATCGGCATCAGGATGGCGTCGAACATCGACTCCGGGTCCTGCCGGATCCACAGGAGGTTGCGGCGCACGAGCGCACCGGTGTGCCGCAGGTGCGCCCGCAACGAGATGCGGGCGTCGGCGGCGGCCGCCGGGTGGGCAGTTGTGGTGGCGGCGCTCATACGGCGACCTCCTCGCGGTCGTCGGTGGGCACGGCGTCCTGCGGGGCACTGGCACGGTGGCCGGTGAGGGACAGGAACACCTCGTCCAGGCTGGGCAGTTCGGTGGAGATGGAGGCGAGGGTGACGCCCCGCGCGGTGACGGCGCCGACGATGGCGGTGAGCTGCTCGTCGCTGAGCACCGGGACGAGCAGGGTGCCGGTCTCGGTGTCCACGGTGGTCGTCGCGAGGCCGGTGATGCCGAGGTCGTCGAGGTATCCGGCGAGGGGCCGCAGCTGCAGGGCATCGGTCGGCCGGATCCGCAGGGTGCGCCCGCCCACCTTGGCCTTGAGCTCCTCGATGCCTCCGCCCGCGATGACCTTGCCGCGGTCGACGACCGTCAGCTCGGAGGCGAGCTGCTCGGCCTCCTCCATGTACTGGGTGGTCAGCAGCACGGTCACGCCGTCCCCGACCATGGCCTTGACCTCGGCCCACACCTCGTTGCGGGTCCGTGGGTCGAGCCCCGTGGTCGGCTCGTCGAGGAACAGCACCGTGGGCCGGCCGATCATGGAGGCGGCCAGGTCGAGCCGCCGCCGCATGCCGCCGGAGTAGGTCGCCGCGGGCCGCTTGGCCGCGTCGGTCAGTGAGAACCGCTCCAGCAGCTCGTCGGCACGCGTGCGCGCCTCCTTGCGGGGCAGGTCCAGGAGCCGCCCGATGAGGTACAGGTTCTCCCACCCGGGGAGCTTCTCGTCGACGGAGGCGTACTGACCGGTCAGCCCGATCACCCTCCGCAGCTGCCGGGGCTGCCGCAGGACGTCGTATCCGGCGACGGTGGCCTCTCCGGCGTCCGGCGTCAGCAAGGTGGACAGGATGCGCACGAGAGTGGTCTTGCCGGCCCCGTTCGGCCCGAGCACGCCCATCACGGTGCCCTCGCGCACCTCCAGGTCGACCCCGTCCAGAGCCTTGGTCTCGCCGTAGTGCTTGACCAACCCCCGCACGGATACGGCGCTGCTCACGCCGCCGGGGTTCTTGTCGATTCGCGTCATGGGGACGACGTTGTCAGGCCGCACCGACAAACCACCGACAGCTCACCGACAGAACCGACAGGACACCGACAGGGCGCCGCCCAAGGGGCGCGGGGCGGCAATCGATGTGCGGCCACCACCGCGTGGGCGCGACCGATCGGAACCTGCTCGCGCCCGCGACGAGGAACCTCAGTGCCGAACGGTTTCGGCCCGCTGCGGGACCTGTCCCGCGACGACTCGCTGTCGCCCGCTCCGTGGGGCGCCTCCGCGTTGGTCCACCGCGTAGGCGGCACCCGCGGCCGCGAGCCCGAGGACG
>NZ_JBSGVW010000008.1:0-177416 GCF_053608645.1 Streptomyces sp. NPDC055013 | reverse complement strand
ACGGCCAGTGCGGCGCCTGTCAGTGCCGGCGGGGTGGCCCCGGGGCCCGCCGCGGGGGCGAGGCCGCCGAGGGACGCCCGGGCCGTGACGTGGAACTTCAGTGCCGAACGGTTTCGGCCCGCTGCGGGACCTGTCCCGCGACGACCCGCTGTCGCCCGCTCCGCGGGGCGCCCCCGCGCCGGTCCACCGCGTAGGCGGCACCCGCGGCCGCGAGCCCGAGGACGGCCAGTGCGGCGCCTGTCAGTGCCGGCGGGGTGGCCCCGGGGCCCGCCGCGGGGGCGAGGCCGCCGAGGGACGCCCGGGCCGTGACGTGGAACCTCAGTGCCGAACGGTTTCGGCCCGCTGCGGGACCTGTCCCGCGACGACTCGCTGTGGCCCGCTCCGCGGAGCGCCCCCGCGTCGGTCCACCGCGTAGGCGGCACCCGCGACCGCGAGCCCGAGGACGGCCAGTGCGGCGCCCGCCAGTGCCGGCGAGGTGACCCCGAGGCCCGCCGCGAGGGCGAGGCCGCCGATCCAGGCACCGCCCGCGTTGGCGAGGTTGAAGGCGGCCTGGTTGGCCGATGAGGCCAGGGACGGGGCGCTGGACGCCTTCTCCATCACCATCAGCTGGAGCGGGGAGCCCGTGGCGAAGGCCGCCATGCCCAGCAGGACGACCGCCAGGGCCGCGCTCCACGCCGTCGACATCAGCAGCGGGAAGAGAGCCAGGACCAGCGCCAGCGAGAGCAGACCCCCGAACAGCGTCCCTCGCATCGCGTGGTCCGCCAGGCGCCCGCCCAGCAGGTTGCCCGCCGTCGCCCCGACACCGAACAGCGCCAGCAGCAGCGTCACACTGGCGTCGGTGTACCCGGCGGCGTCGGTGAGCATCGGCGTGATGTAGCTGTACGCGGCGAAGAGCGCGCCGAAGCCCGCGACCGTCGTGCCGAGCGCCAGCCACACCGGCAGGGAGCGCAGGGCGGCCAGTTCGCCGCGCAGGCCCGCCTG
Organism: Streptomyces sp. NPDC055013; assembly: GCF_053608645.1. Classification (NCBI taxonomy): domain Bacteria; kingdom Bacillati; phylum Actinomycetota; class Actinomycetes; order Kitasatosporales; family Streptomycetaceae; genus Streptomyces; species Streptomyces sp. NPDC055013. The sequence goes on along the minus strand of NZ_JBSGVW010000008.1, from coordinate 176,435 downwards.
CTCGGCGGTGTGCGCCTCGGCGCGCGGGATGAGCAGCGCCAGCGCCGCCATCGCGGCCAGACCGATCGTGCTCACGCCGAGGAAGGTGGCCCGCCAGCCCAGGCTCTGGCCCATCAGCGTGGCCACCGGCACGCCCGCGACGTTCGCCATCGTCAGGCCGAGGAACATCAGCGACACGGAGCGGGCCTTGCGCTCCGGGGCGACCATGCCCGTCGCCACGACCGCGCCGACGCCGAAGAAGGCGCCGTGCGGCAGGCCGCTGAGGAAGCGGGCGGCCATCAGCCAGTGGTAGTCGGGGGCGAAGGCGGACAGCGCGTTGCCCGCGACGAACAGGGCCATCAGTCCGATCAGGACCGTGCGGCGGGGCATGCGGGCCGTGACCGCGGCCAGCAGCGGGGCGCCGATGACGACGCCGAGGGCGTACGCCGAGACCAGATGTCCGGCGGTGGGGATCGAGATGTCCAGGTCGTTCGCGACTTCGGGCAGTAGGCCCATCATCACGAACTCGGTCGTACCTATGCCGAAGGCGCCGACGGCCAGGGCGAGCAGGGCCAGGGGCATGAAGTGCCTTTGCCTTTCAGGGTCGAGAGCGGAGCTTCGTACTCCGTGATGTTCGTTCCATATGTTCAAGTACGGAACAAAGTCTCTCAGGCCCGGTATTCCGGCAGCTGACAATCCGGTTGCCGAGACCCGTCCAGGCGCCGCTGACCAGGGGTTTTCAGGACGCTGATGTGTCGACCTTCACACGCGCAGCCACCGGCAGATGGTCGCTCCCCGTCTCCGGCAGCGTCCAGGAGCTCATCGGCTCCAGGCCCTTCACCATGATCTGGTCGATCCGGGCCATCGGGAACGACGCCGGCCAGCTGAAGCCCATCCCGCTGCCCGACGCGCCCTGCGTGGAGCGCATCTGTGCGGTGACGGCGTTCAGCGCGCGGTCGTTCATCGTGCCGTTCAGGTCGCCGAGCAGGACGATCTGCCGGAGGGACTCGTCGGCGATGGCCTCACCCAACGCGTCGGCGCTCTTGTCGCGCTGCCGGGCGGTGAACCCGGCCTCCACCTTCACCCGCACCGACGGCAGGTGGGCGACGTACACCGCGACCTGCCCGGACGGCGTGGTCACCGCGGCCCGCATGGCACGGACCCAGCCCAGCTTGATGTCGACCGGCTCGACCCCGCTCAGCGGGTACTTGCTCCACAGCCCGACGGTGCCCTGCACCGAGTGGTACTTGTACGTCGACGCCAGCGCCTTCTCGTACGTCGGAACCGCCGCGGCCGTCAGCTCCTCCAGGGCCACCACGTCCGCGCCGGACGCGGCCACGTCCCGGGCGGTGCCGGCCGGGTCGGCGTTGTCCGCGTTGACGTTGTGCGTGGCCACCGTGAGGTCGCCGCCGACGCCGGTCTTGTCGGTGAGCTGGCCCCCGAACAGGTTCAGCCAGACGATCGCCGGGACCAGCACGGCGATCAGCGCGGTCGCGGACCTGCGGACGAGGGCCAGCAGGAGCAGCACCGGGACGAACAGGCCCAGCCAGGGCAGGAACGTCTCCGTGAGGCTGCCGAGGTTGCCGATGGCGTTCGGGATCTGCGCGTGCAGCAGCATCACCAGGGCGAGGATGAGCGCGAGGGCGGCCAGGACGATGCCCCGGCGCCAGACACGCGGGTCGCCGCGCCAGCCCGCGACCAGGCCCTTCAGGCGGTTTGTCAGGCGCTGAAGCCCGGGTTCCCGGCGCTCGGGACCCGAGCCGCCGTTGTCCGTCTCCGTCACGTACGCCTGCTGCGCCATACCGTCGCCTCACTACCTGCCGTGCAACACCGTCGTCCCCCCGCGCCCAGAGAAACCCTAGGGGATGATCGGCTCCGATCCCGCCGTACTCATGACGGCCGTACGGGGGCGAGGACGTACAAGTCGGCCTCGTGAGTTCCGGATGCGCCGGGGGAAAGCGCGCTCTGTGACGAAACGCGCACATTCGATCTACGGGGTGGGTGAACTGACGGGCCGTAGACCCTCGAGCACGGCGTCGGCCATCTGCTCAGCCAGGCCTTCCGGGAGTTCGGCGTCCGGGCGCATGACGGCCCGCACCAGCATCGGTCCGAAGATCATGTCGTTCATCACGTCGACGTCGATGTCCGCGCGCAGTTCACCGTTGTCCTGTCCGCGGCGCAGGATCGCGTGCTGCTTCCTGCGCCGTGGCTCGACGACGGTCGTGTGGTAGGCGTCCCAGATCTTCGGGCTGCTCTTCATCTGGGCGATGACGTTGTGCATGAGCACCGACGAACGGGTCATCAGACCGCGTTGCCGCAACTGCTCCAGCAGCGCCACGACATCGTCGCGCACCGAGGTGCCGGGCAGTTCGGGGTCGGGCGGCTCGGCGGCGCGCACGACGTCGACGAAGAGCTCCTCCTTGCCGCTCCAGCGGCGGTAGATGGTGGCCTTGCCGACTCCCGCGGTACGCGCGATGCGCTCGATGGACAGCTCCGCGAGCGGCACGCCGTCCTCCAGCAGCTTGAGGATGCCCTCCATGATGGACCGTTCCACGGCCTCGCTGCGGGGTCGGCCCCGGGTGGGGCCGTCCTGCCGGGGCCGGCTGTCGGCGAGGCTCACTTGGCTCGGTCCTTTCCGTGGGTTGGGGTGATTCTCCCTGGTGTACGGCGTCGGCGTGCACCACGTCGCGGGGTTCGGGGCGCGCGTCGGCGCGTGTCGCAGGCCTGCCTCCTACTCCGCGGCGGCCAACTCCCGTTCCGTCTCGCCCTCCTGAGGCGCCGCCGGCCGCCCCGGCAGGAACAGCCCGACCACCACCGCGCCGAGCACCGCGACCCCCGCGCCCCACAGCGCGGTGACGTGCATGGCGTGCAGGAAGGCGTCGTGGGCCGCGCCGACCAGGGCGTCGCCCCGGGGGCCGAGCCGGTCCGCGACGCCGAGCGTGGCCTCGATGGACTCGCCCGCGGTGTGCCGCAGGCCCTCCGGCAGCACCGTGAGCCGGCCCTCGATGTCACCTCGGTACGCCGTCGACAGGACCGAGCCCAGCACGGCGATGCCGAGCGCGCCGCCGACCTGGCGGAAGGTGTTGCTGAGCGCGGAGGCGGAGCCGGCCTTCTCGCGGGGCAGGGCCTGCATGATGACGACGCTGACCGGGGTCATGATGTGCGCCATCGCGGTACCCATGAGGAAGAAGACGACCTCCAGGATCCAGATCGGCGTGTCCGCCTCGAACGTGGCGAACGCGGCCAGCGTGGCGGCGATCAGCAGCATGGCGCCGGTGGTGGTGGCCCGGTTGCCGAACCGGTCGACGACGAGCCGGGCCCGCGGGGCGAAGATCATCTGGGCGGCGGCGAGCGGCAGCATCAGCAGGCCGGTCTCCAACGGCGAGTAGCCGCGCACGCTCTGGGTGTAGAAGACCGAGAAGAAGGTCACGCCCATCAGGGCGAAGAAGACCAGCGCGATCACGCCGATCGCGGCCGAGAAGACCTTGTTGCGGAAGTACGTGACGTCGATGGACGGATGGTCGCTGCGCTTCTCGAACACGACGAACGCGGCGAGCACGGCGACGCCGGAGCCGATGGTCGCGAGCACCGTCGGGTTGGTGAAGTCGGCCAGCTGGCCGCCCTTGATGATGCCGTAGACGAGCAGGACGAGGCCGACGACGGAGAGCACGACGCCGACGGGGTCGATACGGCCGGGCTTCGGGTCCCGCGAGTCCGGGACCAGCCACAGCATCAGCGCGAGGGCGAGCAGCACGATCGGCACGTTGATGAGGAAGACGGACCCCCACCAGAAGTGGTCGAGCAGCACCCCGCCCGTGATGGGCCCGATGGCGATGGCGAGCCCGACACCGCCCGCCCAGATGCCGATGGCCTTGGGCTGCTCCTCGCGCTCGAAGACGTTCATCAGGACGGCGAGGGTGGCCGGCATGACGAAGGCGGCGCCGAGGCCCATCACCGCGCGGAATGTGATGAGCTCGCCGGGCGAGCCGGAGAACGCGGCGAGGGCGGAACCGATCCCGAACACGGCCAGCCCGCCGAGCAGGACCTTCTTGCGGCCGAGCCGGTCGCCGAGGATGCCCGCGCTGAACAGCAGACCGGCGAAGACGAGGGTGTAGGCGTTGATCGCCCACTCCAGCTCGCTCTGGGTGGCGCCGAGGCCCGTCGGGGCCGGGGTCGAGATGGTCTTGATGGCGACGTTCAGGATCGAGTTGTCCAGGACGACGATCAGCAGGCTCAGCATCAGCACGGCGAGGATCGCCCAACGGCGCCGGTGCACGGCTTCCGGTATGCGGGGGGCTGTGGCGGCGGGAGAAGTCATGCTGTCGACGCTACCTCCTTTACGATACGGAACCGTCTCGTATCTTAAACTCTTACCGAGTGCTTACGCGGGGCGGAACACCGGGGCGGAACTCACACGGGGAGGTCTGGCCGTCCCTGACACGAGGTGCCACCATGGAGGGGATCCGGGGACGCCGTGAGGGCGCCTCGAGATGACAGAAGGAGCCGTTGCAATGACGCAGCTTTCGGCTGCCCAGACGCCTCAGGCGAAGACCTCCGACGGCAGCAAGGCGCTGTACGGGGGGAAGGGCACACGCCGCATCACCGTTCGCGACATCGGCCTCGCCAAGGAGCGGGGCGAGAAGTGGCCCATGCTCACCGCCTACGACGCGATGACCGCGTCCGTCTTCGACGAGGCCGGCATCCCGGTCATGCTCGTCGGTGACTCCGCGGGCAACTGCCACCTCGGCTACGACACCACGGTGCCGGTGACGCTCGACGAGATGACCATGCTCTCGGCGGCCGTCGTACGCGGCACCTCCCGCGCCCTGATCGTCGGCGACCTCCCCTTCGGCTCGTACCAGGAGGGCCCGGTGCAGGCGCTGCGCTCGGCGACCCGGCTGGTCAAGGAGGCCGGCGTCGGGGCGGTCAAGCTGGAGGGCGGCGAGCGCTCGCACGAGCAGATCCGCCTGCTGGTCGAGTCCGGCATCCCGGTCATGGCCCACATCGGCCTGACCCCGCAGTCCGTCAACGCCATGGGCTACCGCGTCCAGGGCCGCGGCGAGGAGGCCGCCGCGCAACTCCTGCGCGACGCCAAGGCCGTCCAGGACGCGGGCGCGTTCGCGGTCGTCCTGGAGCTGGTGCCGGCCGAACTGGCCGCCGAGGTGACCCGGGTACTCCACATCCCGACCGTCGGCATCGGCGCCGGTGCCGAGACCGACGCCCAGGTCCTGGTCTGGACGGACATGCTCGGCCTGACCGGCGGCCGCGTCCCCAAGTTCGTCAAGCAGTACGCCGACCTCCGCGAGGTCATGGGCAACGCGGCGAAGGCGTTCGCGGACGACGTGGTCGGCGGAACGTTCCCGCTGGAGGAGCACTCGGTCCACTGAGCCCTGCCGGGCCCAGGCCACCCCTGAACCACTGCGGCACCAAAGCGCCCCGCCGATCTTCCCCCGTCGGCGGGGCGCCTCTTTGTGCCCTGCCACCGATCAGCGACGCCGGTACGACTCCACATAGCCGCCCGCAGGCGTCCCCACGCCCGTCACCTCGTCGTAGCCCTTCACGGCCTTCAGGGAGCTGTCCTTGCCGAGGCTGCGTACGGACGTGGTCAGGCCGTCGGTGGCGTCGTAGCCGTTGACGTAGTCGACGCGGGCGAGGGCGAGGCCGGAGCCCGTCGGGTCGTCGGTGACGTCGTGGTACGCCTTCGAGCCGTACCGGGCGTAGATCGCCGGGTTGGCGAAACCGAGCGGCCTGCCGCCGCGGGCCTCCTGCGCGAGGGCCTGGACGGCCGCGATCACCGGCGCCGCGAGCGAGGTGCCGCCGAGGCGGTACTCGTCGTAGGCCTGCGTCGTGCCGTCCGGCATGGTCTGCGTCTGGCCCACCAGGAACCCGGTGTTGGGGTCGGCGATCGCCGCGATGTCCGGCACGACCCGGTTGCCGTCGGCACCGTTGGCCTCGGCGAGCGCGTCCGGCACGACACCCTTCTGGTAGTACGGCTCGGCCACCGTCCGGCTCGTGCCGCCGCCCGCGCCCGAGTTGAACGCGCCCGGGAAGCCGGTCCAGCTCCCGCCGTCCGTCGACAGGAGCGCCTTCTCGGTGCCCCAGCCGGTCTCCCACAGGTACTTGTCGCCCTTGCCGACCGCCAGCGAGGTGCCGCCGACCGCCGTCACCCACGCCGAACTCGCCGGGATGTCCACCTGCTTGGTGCCGCTGCTCGCGACCTCGTCGCCGTCGTCGCCGGAGGAGTAGTAGAAGCCGATGCCCTCGACCGCGCCGAACTGGAAGACCTGGTCGTAGGCGGCCGCGAGGTCCGGGGTCTGCGCGTCCTCGGTCTCGCCCCAGGAGTTGGAGACGAGGTCGGCCAGGTGGTTGTCGACGATCTTGCTGAGCGAGTCCAGGAGGTCCTCGTCGTAGCAGGACGCGGCACCCACGTAGGTGACCTGCGCGCCGGGCGCGACCGCGTGCACGGCCTCGACGTCCAGGGTCTCCTCGCCGTACCAGCCGGCCGCCCCGCACTCCTCGGTCCGCGTGTACCGCGCGGGCAGGACCTGGCGCAACTGGCCGCTCTTCCAGGCCGCGTCCCCGTTGCGCTTCGCGTAGGTGCCCGCGTCGTAGGCGATCGTCGGCGAGGCGTACGCGTCGGTGATGGCGATGCGTACGCCCTTGCCGGTGCGCTTGCCCGCGCCGTACGCGGCGCGCAGCTGTTTGCCGGTGTAGCCCTTGACGGCGTACGGGATCTTCGTGCCGTACGCGTCCGGCAGCGTGGTCGCCGCCTTCGAGCCGTGGTACGTCGAGAACGGCCCGGCGTTGCGGAACACCGTCTCCGGCGGCGGGAGTCGGTCCTGGTGGCCCGCCAGGTGCGGCGCGTCGTCCAGACCGGTGACCGTCAGGACGGCACCCTTGAGGCTGTCCGGCACGGACGCGGTCGCCGTGGGAGCGCGGTAGGTCTTCGCGCCCTCGGTGTAGTTGTGCAGCTGGGTGCCGAACGCCTTCTCCGCGGCGGCCACCTCACCGGTGACGGCCACGTAGTGCTGCGTGACCCCCGTGACCTTCAGGCCGGCGGACGTCAACCAGCTCCGGACGGCGTCCACTTGGGCTTTCGTCGCGCCGAAGCGGGCCTGCGCCTGCCCGGCGCTCAGGTACTTGCCGTAGGACGCCGAGGCCGGGTCCGACACGGCCTTCGCGTACGCGGCGAGGCCGGCCGCGTCGCGGCCCGCGAGGTAGACGCGCGCGGAGACCTGCGCGCTGTCCGAGGTCGCGCCCTTGTCCGCCCGGGCCGTGGCCCAGGCGGGCTTGGTGCCGGCGAGCCGGTCACGGCCCGGGGCGTCGGCGGCGTGCGCCGCCGGTATGCCGAGTGCCAGCGCGCCGGTGAGGAGAGGCAGTGTCGCCGCCAGACTCACTGAGGCGCGCAGCGCGGCACGTCGAGATCTCATGGAACCCCCTGTGCGATTCGTGTGCGAGTGGATCACCCGACGGTGGCCACTTAAGCGACGAACCGTTCACGCCAGGGAAATGCGCGGCTCAAGAAGGTCCCAACCAACGCAATGACAAAGCCAATTCAGGCTAGGGGCGAGGCTTCGCGCCTCGCTCCCGCAGCATGTCCGCCATCAGGTCGATCTCCGACTGCTGCCCGTTCACCATGGTCTGCGCGAGCCGCTTCTCCACGCCGACCGAGCACTTGTCGACACAGCCCTCGGCCATGTGGATGCCGCCCTTGTGATGGGCCGTCATCAACTGCAGGAAGAAGATCTCCGCCTGCTTGCCGCTGAGCTCCTGAAGCTTCTTCATCTCCGTGTTCGTGGCCATGCCCGGCATCAGCGCGCCGTCCTCGCCCGCGGGCATGTCACCCATGCCCATCCAGGTCATCGGCGCGTCCGACGACACCTTCGGCAGCTCCCACAGGTCCAGCCAGCCCAGCAGCATCCCGCGCTGGTTGGCCTGGGTCTGCGCGATGTCGTACGCGAGCCGCCGGATCTCCTCGTCCTTCGTACGGTCGCGCACGATGTACGACATCTCGACGGCCTGCTGGTGGTGCACCGCCATGTCCCGCGCGAACCCGGCGTCCGCCGAGTCGACGCCCGGCGTCCCGCCCGAATCGCCGTCCTCGGCGACCGCGTAGGTGAGCGCGCCGACCGCGACGAGCACGGCCGCCGCGGTCCCGGCGATCCAGCCGACGTGCTCCCTCACTCCGGCAGACCGCCCGTGCACGCCGCGCCCGGCTCGGGCGTCTGCTCGCCCTGGACGTACTTCTCGAAGAACTTGGCGACGTTCGGGTCGCTCGCGCTCGTCACCGTGCGCTGGTGCCCCCACGCGCTGAGCATGATCGGGTCCTGCTGCTTCTCGTCCGGGCTCATCAGCGTGTACGGCGTCTGCTTGACCTTGGCCGTCAGCGCCTCGACGTCGGCCTTGGCGGCCTTGGACGTGTACGTCACCCAGACCGCACCGTGCTCCAGCGAGTGCACGGCGTTCTCCTTGCGGAGTTCCTTGTCGTAGACGTCGCCGTTGCAATTCATCCAGGCCCGGTGGTGGTCGCCGCCGACCGGGGGCTCCATCGGGTACCCGACACTGGTCTCGACGTGGGTGCTCGACAGCTTCTTGTCCCAGGTCTTCACGCCGTCCTTGCCGGTGACGAACTTCCCGGGGGTCTTGTCGGCCGGCCGCTGCGCCTCGTCCTTGTCGGCGTCGGACTGCGACCGGACGAGGATGACACCGGCGGCCACGAGACCCACGACGACCACCACGCTGGCCGTGATCGTCAGGATGCGGTTACGGCGCTCACGGGCACGCTCGGCACGCCGCATCTCCTCTATTCGCGCCTTGCGAGCCGCGTTGCTCTTGTTCTTGGCGGAGCCCATGAGGTGTTGTCCTTCTGGGGAAAGGGACGGTCGGGTCCGCTGATCGTAATGGGGAAGGTGTGACATCTCGTAGAGAGGATGTGGAGAGGACAGAGGAAAGGCCGGATCGGGATGATCCCGCCGGCCGGCCGAAGGTCGCTGCCCGAATATTTTGAACCGTGGATGCGCATTATCTACGCTGCCGTACATGCGGCTGTTGCGCTCCACCGACCTGGCACTACGGCTCCTCATGCGGCTCGCCGTCATGGAGGGCGGCACGCCGACGACCCGCGAGGTCGCGGCGGACATGGAGGTGCCCTACACGCACGCGGCCAAGGTCGTCGCCGAGTTGCAGCACCTGGGCCTGGTGGACGCCCGCCGGGGCCGCGGTGGCGGACTGTCGCTCAGCGACAGGGGCCGTACCGCCTCGGTCGGCGCGGTCGTGCGTGCCTTCGAGGGGGACGGCGACGTCGTCGAGTGCGAGGGCGACAGTCCCTGCCCGCTCCATTCCGGGTGCCGGCTGCGCGGCGCGCTGCGGCGGGCCCAGGAGGCCTTCTTCGCCTCGCTGGACCCGCTGACGCTGGCCGACGTGACCGCGGACCCCACCGGGCCGCTGCTGCTCCAGATCGGCCGCACGCCCTGAGGCCGGCCCGGCTTCAGCTCTCCCGCGCGAGCCAGAGGTCCGGGCCGAACACCTCGTAGTGGATGTCGGCCGGTGCCACGCCCTTCCCGATCAGCTGTGCCCGCACCGCCCGCATGAAGGGCAGCGGACCGCACAGGTACGCGTGCGTGCCCTGCGGTACGGCGATGCCGGTGAGGTCGACCCTCCCGGTGCGGTGGGAGACGCCGGCGCCGTCCTCGTCGCGGTGGGCGGCCTCCTCGTACCAGAAGTGGACCGCCGCGTCCGGCAGCTTCCCGGCGTAGGCCTCATGGTCGGCGCGCAGGGCGTGCTCGGCGGGGGAGCGGTCGCCGTGCGCGACGATCACGGGGCCCTGGTGACCGGTGTCCGCGAGCTGCCCGAGCATGGCGACGATCGGGGTCACGCCGATGCCGGCGGAGGCGAGGAACAGCGGTGCGGCCGTGTCGTTCCCGGCCAGGACGAGATCGCCGTACGGCGCCGACACGCGCAGCCTGTCGCCGACGCGCACGCGCGCGTGGAGGTGGTTCGAGACCTCGCCGTCGGGAGCCGTGCCGCCGCCGCGCACCCGCTTCACGCTGATCTGGCGCAGCGGTGAGCCGGGCGCTGCCGAGAGGCTGTACTGGCGTATCTGCCGTGCCCCGTCCGGCAGCTCGACCTGGACGGAGACGTACTGCCCGGCCCGGAAGTCCGCCGCCGGGCCGCCATCGGCGGGCCGCAGCCGGAAGGTGGCCACGTCGGCGGTCTCCGCCACGCGGGCGACGACCTCCCACTCCCGCCATTCGCTGCCGCCGCGCTCCTCGTACAGCCGCTTCTCGATCGCGATCAGCGCGTTCGCCATCAGCCAGTAGACCTCGTCCCAGGCGGCCGCGACCTCGGGCGTGACGGCCTCGCCGAGCACGTCGGCGATGGCGGCGAACAGGTGCTCGTGCACGAGGGCGTACTGCTCCGCCGTTACGCCCAGGGAGGCGTGCTTGTGGGCGATGCGGGCCAGCATCGCGTCGGGCCGCTCGTCGGGGTGGTCCACGAGGTACGTCGCGAACGCGGCGATCGACCCGGCGAGGGCCTGGCGCTGGGTGCCGGCCGCCTGGTTGCCGCGGTTGAACAGGTCGCGCAGCAGCTCGGGGCGGGCCGCGAACAGCCCGGCGTAGAAGCGTTCGGTGATCTCGCCGATGGCGCCGCCGACGACGGGGAGGGTGGCACGCACGGTGGCGACGGACTGCTCGGACAGCATCGGTTCTCCTCGGGCTCGACCGGGCGGCGCAGGGGCGGCCGCCCGCCCTCATTAAAACTTGCATCCAAGATGCAAATTAAAGCGGGGTGGGTCCTGTGGGGCCCGGCATTACGGATGTCGGTCCGAGCAGGCACTATGGGCTGCAGAGCAGTTCACCGGGCATCGCGGCGGGACACCTGGCGTTTGCCGGGCGTTCGATCGGAGGTCGCTGCGGCGATCAAGGTGCGCAACGCGCCTGAAACGGTGTTGTGGTGTGATGCTCAGGTGCCCGACCGCCTCCCGCTGCACCGGAGACAGGCGGCCTGACCAGCAAGGATGGGGAAGCGCAAGATGGACAAGCAGCAGGAGTTCGTGCTCCGGACGTTGGAGGAGCGCGACATCCGGTTCGTACGCCTGTGGTTCACGGACGTGCTGGGCTTCCTCAAGTCAGTGGCCGTGGCCCCCGCCGAGCTGGAGCAGGCCTTCGACGAGGGCATCGGCTTCGACGGCTCCGCGATCGAGGGTTTCGCCCGTGTGTACGAGTCCGACATGATCGCCAAGCCGGACCCGTCGACCTTCCAGATCCTGCCCTGGCGCGCCGAGGCCCCCGGCACCGCCCGCATGTTCTGCGACATCCTGATGCCGGACGGCTCCCCGTCCTTCGCGGACCCGCGCTACGTCCTCAAGCGCGCCCTTGCCCGCACCTCCGACCTGGGGTTCACCTTCTACACGCACCCCGAGATCGAGTTCTTCCTGCTGAAGCACAAGCCCCTGGACGGCTCCCGGCCCACTCCGGCCGACGAGTCCGGCTACTTCGACCACACCCCGCAGAACATCGGCATGGACTTCCGCCGTCAGGCGATCACCATGCTGGAGTCGATGGGCATCTCCGTGGAGTTCTCCCACCACGAGGGCGCGCCGGGCCAGCAGGAGATCGACCTGCGCTACGCCGACGCGCTGTCCACGGCGGACAACATCATGACGTTCCGCCTGGTCATGAAGCAGGTGGCGCTGGAGCAGGGCGTCCAGGCGACCTTCATGCCGAAGCCGTTCTCCGAGCACCCGGGCAGCGGCATGCACACGCACCTGTCCCTGTTCGAGGGCGACCGCAACGCGTTCTACGAGTCGGGCGCCGAGTACCAGCTCTCCAAGGTCGGCCGCTCCTTCATCGCGGGCCTGCTGCGGCACGCGGCGGAGATCTCCGCGGTCACCAACCAATGGGTGAACTCCTACAAGCGCATCTGGGGCGGCTCCGAGCGCACCGCGGGCGCCGGCGGCGAGGCCCCGTCGTACATCTGCTGGGGCCACAACAACCGCTCGGCCCTGGTCCGCGTCCCGATGTACAAGCCCGGCAAGACGGGCTCGGCGCGGGTCGAGGTCCGCTCCCTGGACTCCGGCGCCAACCCGTACCTGGCGTACGCCCTCCTGCTGGCCGCCGGCCTCAAGGGCATCGAGGAGGGCTACGAACTCCCGCCCGGCGCCGAGGACGACGTCTGGGCCCTCTCCAACGCCGAGCGCCGCGCCATGGGCATCGAGCCCCTGCCCCAGAACCTGGGCGAGGCCCTGTCCCTCATGGAACGCAGCGACCTCGTCGCCGAGACGCTGGGGGAGCACGTCTTCGACTTCTTCCTGCGCAACAAGCGGCAGGAGTGGGAGGAGTACCGGTCCGAGGTGACGGCGTTCGAGCTGCGGAAGAATCTGCCGGTGCTGTAGGGGCAGGTCAGAGCTAGTTTTCCTTCGACGTAACCAGTGGGGTTGACGGTGACTGGCCGTCAGCCCCATTGCGCTTTGTGGGGTTTGGGCCGTCTGTGGGCCGTCGGAAGGGTCCTCAATGGCCTGTGCGACTCACTGCGCACGCCCGCAGTGAACTTTCGCTGCATCGATCAAGGCCCGCGCACGGCGCGGGCGCGCGCCGCCTCTGCGGCACAGCCTGCCTCCTGTCTGCGCCCCGGCTGGCCGCGCCAAGCGGCGCGCTCGGCGGCTGCGGGCATTCGGTGGGAGACACCCTCTGTGGCTGGGGCGGTCGGCTCCAGGGCTTTAGGCAGCCACTTTGGCGCGAGCCTCGAAGATCATGGTCCCAACGTCGTGCTTTACCGGGCAGGTCCACAGACTGCCCGACGCGCCGGAAGCTTACGGGGCCATGATCACTTGCCCCAAAGCAGCTCCCGGCCAAAGTCGCTCCGTAAGTTGTTTGGCGGTCCGGAAGAGTGGGGTGTGGCTCTAAAGTCGCTTGCCCCCGGTGGCTCCGGTGGAGTGGCCAGACCCGCCTGACACGCTGGCTCACCGCCCGAGGCGTACGCCACCCCGAAACAGTCGCCGCCACCGCACTGACAGCCGCACACGCCCAGCACATCCAACTGCCCGGCCAGGACACCGCCGCAGGCATCACCGCAGACCTCGCCGCACAGATACTGGCCCTGGACGAACGCCTCAAGCAGCTCGACCAACAGATCAGCGACGCCTTCCACACCCACCCACAGGCCGACATCATCGAGTCGATGCCCGGCATCGGCCCCATCCTGGGCGCCGAATTCCTCGTCGCTGCAGGCGACCTGGTCGCCTACCCCGACGCCGGCCACCTCGTCTCAGCGGCAGGCCTTGTCCCCGTCGCCAAAGACTCCGGACGCCGCACCGGCAACCTCCACCGGCCCCAGCGCTACAACCGCCGCCTGCGATGCGTCTTCTACCTCTCCGCGCAGACCAGCATCATCCGCGACGGCCCCAACCGCACCTACTACCTCAAGAACGAGCCCAGGGCCACAAACACATCCCCGCCGTCATCGCCCTCGCCCGCCGTCGCGTCGACGTCCTGTGGGCCCTCCTACGCGACAACCGCCCCTTCACCACCGCGCCACCACCAGCAGGTGCAGCCACAGCAGCCTGACTCGGTCAAGACGACCAGATGGGCCACCTACCTGTCATCAGTGCTCAAGGCCGTGCTTGTGGAGTGCCGCACTCGCCCGGAAGCGGATGCGCCCGCAGCGATCGTGCTCTTCCTCGGACGCGTCCGGAGGACAGCAGCAATGGCTGGACAGCCACCGAAGGTCGTCAGGATCGAGCCAGAGGGGTACGCGCCCCTTCTCCTGTTCACTCTTCGAGTCAGTCGGTTCGACGGCAGTCATACAGGGAGCTTAGCCGGGCCTTCGCGGGCCCATTCGGGCGAAGACGAGTGCCGTCCGACCCGCAGAGCGGGCTTGACTCGGCCATTAAGACTCCGCCGACCTTCGTACACCCTGCTGGCTGCCTTGGGTTCCTTGTACCTCAATTGTTCCTCAGGGTTGCACAGTCGAGCGGTTGGGTCCTCGCTCGTCGAGGCATGCTGCGAGGCATGAGGGCATGGGTGAAACCTGTGGGTATCGGTCTCGCGGCTGCCGCGGTCGTGCTGGGATATGGGCTCCTCCTTTGGAAGGGGCCCTGGTGGTTTGATAGCAGCCACCTGCGGCAGAAGGATCTACAGCCCGCAGACGGTGTTGTCATCACAGGTTTCCGAACGACCCTCGTAGCACTGGGCGCAGGGATGATCGCTGGACTCGGGCTTTACTACACCCACCGCAGCCATAAGCACACAGAGAGACTCTTTGAACAGTCGGAGAAACTGTTCGAGCACACGCGAAAGAAGGATCGAGAGCAAGCACAGCTCACCCGCGAGGGTCAAGTAACTGACAGGTACGTAGAGGCGATCAAGCTCCTGTCTTCGGAGAATATGACGGTGAGAATTGGTGGGATTTTCTCGCTCGAACGCATCGCAAGGGACTCGAAGGACGATAAGCCTACGGTTGTGGAGCTGCTAACGGCCCATATCCGCGAGAACACCAGAGACGCTCCACGTTCCCCTAAAGATGTCCATGTGACCGCAGACGTTCAGGCTGCCCTCACCGTGCTTGGAAGGCGGTCGGTCGATCTAGACGACTCCAAGCTGGACTTCTATCACTGTGGATTGACTGATGCTCGTCTGCATGGTGACTACCGGGGGGCCATGTTCGACTACAGCAACTTGACCGGGACCGGATTCTCAGGCGCACTGCTCGACGGTGCGGACCTGTCTTTCTGCAAGGCAGAAAGAGCGGCTTTCACCCGCTGCACCGCCCGTGGCGCCCACTTCGTGAATGCGGTTTATCGAAACGGCTGGTTCCTTGCAGCCAATCTAACGAATGGCGACTTTTACGGCTGCGACCTGAGTGGATCCGATTTCGGGCGAAGGTATGCAGAAGACGGGAACCCTCCACTACCCCCCGCAGTTCTGAAAAATGCGAGGTTCACTCGCGCAAAACTCAGCGGAACTAACCTCCGCGGCGTCGACTTGCACGCGCGCCACGCGGTCCGGCAAAGGCACGTCGCGGACCTTGTTCCGCTTCGGTGGGGCGAATACGAGCCCTTCCTTCGTCACCTTCACCTGGTTCACAATGTGCAGCCATCCGGAGTCGAAGGCGATCTCATCGACCGGAAGCCCGAAGATCTCCCCTTGCCGGAGTCCGCATCCGCCTCCGAGGTCGACGGTCGCGCGACAGCGCTCCGGCAGCGCTGCCCGTACGGCGAAGACCCGCTCTGCACTCCACG
Organism: Streptomyces sp. NPDC055013; assembly: GCF_053608645.1. Taxonomy (NCBI): domain Bacteria; kingdom Bacillati; phylum Actinomycetota; class Actinomycetes; order Kitasatosporales; family Streptomycetaceae; genus Streptomyces; species Streptomyces sp. NPDC055013. The sequence goes on along the minus strand of NZ_JBSGVW010000008.1, from coordinate 161,218 downwards.
GCACAACGCGACCAGTTCCCGCCTTTGGCGCAAGACTCAGTGGACGCCACGCTGGAGCGGATCATCGCATCAGCCACCGAGATGGTCGACGGCTGCGACGCGGCCGGCATCCTCGTCCTGCACGACAGCAAGGTGGAAACATGATCTGCACCAGGCCGCGAGCGCCACGAAAACGATGAGGCACGTAGTCAAGGCTGGAAGACCTGCGTGAAGTAGTAGAAAGTCTTGCCGTCGGGCTGTGTGGGAGCCACCGCTATACCCACGCCCGTGTAGCGGTGAGCACAGTTTTTCATCTGCGCGTCATGGTCAGCGCTCTTCCGCCATGCATCGAAAGCCTGCTGTGGGCTTGGTGGTGGGTGGTTACCACTGATCCAGGCGCGGTAGACGTTCTCGACGCCGGTGGACCCCGTAGCCCTCGTGATTCGATCTCCATAAAGGCTACCGTCGGACCCGTAATGACCCGGATAGCCATCCGGGGATTTCTTGTCCCATAAAGTGGGATTATCGCGCAAGTCCACGCTATGGGCACGGGCTACGGCCACGAGTCGCGGATCGACCTCCACGCGAGGGCAGCCCCCCGCCCTCATTGAGTATTCCCTGACTAGCTCCCAGGTTTGGCGCTCCTGAGTATCCATCGAATCCCAAGGGCCGGGAACCTGATAGTCCACCTTGTAATCCCAGCTGCCCGTTGCGTCGTGCTCACCACCGACTGGACATCGGACCTTGGTCGGAAAGCCGTTGAAGAACAGTGCGTAACATTTTCTACAGAAACGCCAATCGGCCTGATCTCCATACTGGCGACCACCTGGCCTCAAGGTCCGATTAGGGCCATGATTTAGGCCGTAATCCCAGCTGCCCGTTCCGTCGTGTCCACCGCCAGCTGCGCACCGGCTGTTCAGAAAGCCGTTGAAGAACAATGCGTAACATTTTCTGCAGAAGCGCCAGTTCACTTGGATCGATCCTGACCCGGGTGCTGCAACGAGGAGATTATAGTTGTAGCTACCGTATACTTTGTGCGACCCGCCCGCTGCACATGGGGCTCGGTTTATAAACCCGTCGAATACTAGCGACTGACACTTTGCGCAGTAGCGCCAATCGAGCTGTCCCATGACTGACCGGTATCCCTTCAGTGCGCCGGAAAATTTGTGCCCGCGAGGTAGTTGTCACGGCTGTCCCCTTCCTCGGTGCCCAACATGGCGAGGCTCGCTCCGGTGGACAGCGGGAGACAGGAATACCGGACACAGATCTCCAGTATCACCCCTCCGTATGGAGCGTGCACCCGCAGCCGGATTGCTAGCGAGGAGCACCCAGAACCTTGAGGTCGCACGTGCACGGGCAGCGCCGCTCGGCGTCACGGAACTGCTCCACTGGCGCCGCGACTTTGCATTAGACGCCAGCACCGTTGGTCCGACGGTCATAAGTGGAGCACTATTCGACTATGGCCACTGCCGGCGGCACGGATGCCCACGGGTGAAGAGCGGGTATGCGGATGGAGGCCCAGACCCCTGGCTGCCCGTTTCGCCGCTAAGAGCTCGTAACACGATCTTGTTTGCACGGCGGTCTAGGCAATCCATCCGTTGGTGGGGAGTCAACGCGGAGGGCTCGGACGTCGCCCGTAGTAGGGCCTGACGGTGCCGGCAAGCTTGCGCTGGATTGACCGCAGCGTCCTGATCGTGGCTTCGTCGGTGAACCCGGTGGTCGTTGACCAATCGACGCCCGAGCCAGCAGGATCGCTGGCAAAGACGATCTCTGTTGCCAGGAGAGTTCGTGCCCAGTCAACTGCCTTGAGTGGTGCATCTTCACCGAGTGCAAGATTCAGCACACGGCACTGGTCGAGCAGATCTGGAGCATCTGCGAACCCCATGCCGATGGCGAGGGGATCACTGCACCGAGCTGGCCCGCCCCATTCAAGAAGGGAACGCCGAAGCAGTTCGACCTCGTGCTCGGTCAAGAGTTCGCTTGCTCGCACCATATGTTCCGGCAACAGCTCCGCCCTCCCGTCTGAGCCGAAGAATTATCACGCTACCTGTTCTTGAGGCGCCTCCAGCAGATGAGGCCGCAGGGCTTGGGCCGTCTCTGGGCCGTCGAAGGCCGGCCCAGGGCAACCGATGACGACCAACGACGACTCCTCGGGCGCCCGCCAGGGCTGCGCGGACGTCGACCACGGGAGGTCGCTTCTGGGCCCCGTCACTTCCTGCCAAACCCGCGGCTGGTGGGGGAGGATTCCGGGTCCGTGGTGCCGGCGTGCGCGCGGCGGAATACTCTGCCGGTGCTCTTGGGCTGCCCCCGGGGCGGGGGGTGTTGTACACCCCCCCGCGCCCTCTCACGGCGTTACTGCCCGCGCAAGTTCACCTGTTCCGTCAGCAGCTGATGCAACGGCTTCGTAGCCCTCTGGCGGTACTCCTGGATGGACCAGCCGTTGCCGTCGGGGTCCTTGAAGTACATGAAGGTGGCGCCGTCGTCGGGGGTGTACTGGACCGGCTCGGAGACCTCGAGGCCGCGTTCGACCAGTTCCGCGTGGGCGGCCTTGATGTCGGCCACGCAGAGCTGGAGGCCCTGGTAGGAGCCGGGCTCGGGTACGGTCTCGCCCTTGGTCATGTCCCAGATGCTGTCGCCAAGCGCGATCGAACAGCCGGAGCCCGGAGGCGTCAGTTGGACGATGCGCATGCCCGGCATGACCTCCTGGTCGATGTCGACGTGGAAGCCGACCTTGTCCCGGTAGAAGTCGCGGGCCCGGTCGATGTCGCTGACAGGCAGCGGGATCACTTCGAGCGTGAAGTCCATTGCTGTTCCTCCTGGGTGAAACGCCAACGAGTCTGGCTGAACGGCTCACCCTTACCGAAGCCGAAAACCGTGCTCGGCGCCACCGAGTAGACGTAGGCGTGTCCCGCGCCGTGCCGGAAGCAGCCGTCCGCGACGTCGAAGTGCCAGAAGGTGTCGTACTTCGTCTCCCACGCCGCGGCCAGCTCGCGGAGCCGGGCCTCGTCGGTGATCCGTACCGCCTCGCCCTCGACCACCAGGTCGTAGCCCTTGTCCCAGATGTTCGTGCCGGTCGTCAGGACGAGGTGCGGGTTGGCCGCCAGATTCCGCGCCTTGCGCTCCTCCGGGCCCGTGCAGAAGTGCAGCGCCCCCTGGGACCAGACCGCCGGCAGCGGGGTCACATGCGGCCGCCCGTCCGGCCGTACCGTGGAGATCCAGAACAGCTCGGCCTCGGCCAGCAGCTTCTCCGCCTCGGGCCACGGGACCGCCGTGGCCGTCTCGTCGCTGTAGCGCGCATCCAGCCGGGTCTGCGGTTGTTTCTCGGTCATCGGACGGCCTCCAGATGTGTCGCCGGAATATGTCGCCGGACGTGTCCCTCGACAAGGAAGACCCCACGGACCCCCCGAACTCATCGGCGCCACCGTCGGACTCTCCGGCTAGGCTCGACCGGGTACGACCTTGATCGGGCGCGCACGACCCCGATCGGACGGGAGGGCGAGCATGACGGCGCCGGGGCGCAGGAGCAGTACCTTCACGCGGCTGCTGCGGCACGGTTTCACCGACCCGTCCGCCGCCGAGCGCCTCCTGGACAGCGACCAGCTCGCGCCGGTCAGGAACGACCCGGTCCTGCTGGAGGCCCTCGGCGCCACCGCCGACCCCGACCTCGCCCTGCACGGCCTCGTCCGGCTGCTCGAGGCACAGCCCGGCCCCACCGCCCAGCGGGAGCTGGTGGACACGCTGATAGCGGCCAAGCCCCTGCGCGACCGGCTGCTCGGCGTGCTCGGCGCCTCCGCCGCGCTGGCCGATCACCTCGCCAAGCACGCCGGTGACTGGCAGGAACTCGCCATGTACGAGCCGCGGGATCTCCACCCCGGCGTGGAGGAGTTCGAGCGCGGGCTCGCCGGGGCCACCGACCCGGTGTCCCTGCGCGTCGCCTACCGGCGCTGTCTGCTGTCCATCGCCGCCCGTGACGTGTGCGGCACCACCGACCTGGCCCAGACGGCCGCCGAGCTCGCCGACCTCGCCACCGCGACCCTGCGCGCCGCGCTCGCCATCGCCCGCACCGCCGCACCGGAGGACGCCGCTCTGTGCCGGCTCGCGGTGATCGCGATGGGCAAGTGCGGGGGCCACGAGCTGAACTACGTCTCCGACGTCGACGTCATCTTCGTCGGCGAGATCGCGGACGGCGCCGACGAGGCCAAGGCCCTGCGCTCGGCCACCAAGATCGCCTCGCACATGATGCGCATCTGCTCGGAGACCACCGTCGAGGGCTCCATCTGGCCGGTCGACGCCAATCTGCGCCCCGAGGGCAGGAACGGCCCCCTGGTACGCACCCTCAGCAGCCATCTCGCCTACTACCAGCGCTGGGCCAAGACCTGGGAGTTCCAGGCGCTGCTCAAGGCCCGCCCGGTGGCGGGCGACATCGAGCTCGGTGAGGCGTACGTCGCCGCGCTGGAGCCCCTGGTCTGGAAGGTCGCCGAGCGGGAGAACTTCGTCGTCGACGTGCAGAAGATGCGGCGCCGGGTCGTGGAGAACATCCCCGTCGCCGAGCTCGACCGGCAGCTCAAGCTGGGGCCGGGAGGCCTGCGGGACGTCGAGTTCGCCGTGCAGCTGCTGCAGTTGGTGCACGGACGCGACGACGCGTCGCTGCGCAGCGGCACCACGCTCGACGCCTTGCAGGCCCTCGCCGCGGGCGGTTACGTCGGCCGTGCCGACGCCGCACAGCTCGACGCCGCCTACCGCTTCCTGCGCTCCATGGAGCACCGCATCCAGCTCTACCGGCTGCGCCGGACGCACCTGGTGCCCGAGGACGACGCCGACCTGCGCCGCATCGGCCGCTCCCTCGGCCTGCGCGCCGACCCGGTCGCCGAGCTGAACCGCGAGTGGAAACGGCACGCGAGCGTCGTACGGCGTCTGCACGAGAAGCTCTTCTACCGGCCGCTCCTCGACGCGGTCGCCCAACTCGCCCCCGGCGAGGCCCGGTTGAGTGCCGGGGCCGCGCGCGAGCGGCTGGTCGCGCTCGGGTACGCCGATCCGGCGTCCGCCCTGCGCCATCTGGAGGCGCTGGCCTCCGGCGTCAGCCGCAAGGCGGCGATCCAACGCACCCTGCTGCCCGTCCTGTTGGGCTGGTTCGCCGACTCGGCCGATCCGGACGCGGGCCTGCTGAACTTCCGCAAGGTGTCGGACGCGCTCGGCAAGACGCCTTGGTATCTCCGGCTGTTGAGGGACGAGGGCGCCGCCGCCGAGAACCTCGCCCGGGTACTGTCGGCCGGCCGGCTCGCCCCCGATCTGCTGCTGCGGGCGCCCGAGGCCGTCGCGCTGCTCGGGAACGGGGACGGCGGCAGCGGGCTGGAGCCCCGCTCGCGTGGGCATCTGGAGCAGGAGATCATCGCCGCGGTGAGGCGTGCCGACGGTGACGCCCAGGCGGTCACGGCGGCCCGTGGGGTGCGCCGCCGGGAGCTGTTCCGTACGGCCGCCGCGGACATCGTCGACTCCTACGGCACCGAGACGAAGCCGGCCGAGGCCGACCAGGGGGCCCTTGTGGACCGGGTCGGGGCGGCGGTGTCGAGCCTCACGGCAGCGACGCTGGCCGGGACGCTGCGGGCGGTGGTGCGGGCCGGTTGGGGCGACACCCTGCCCACCCGGTTCGCGATCATCGGGATGGGGCGCTTCGGCGGGCAGGAGCTGGGTTACGGCAGTGACGCGGACGTCCTGTTCGTGCACGAGCCGCAGGACGGCGTCGACGAGCACGAGGCCGCGGTCGCCGCGAACCGGGTCGTCGAGGAGATGCGGCGACTGCTGCAGATCCCGAGTGCGGACCCGCCGCTGCTGATCGACGCCGATCTGCGGCCCGAGGGCAAGTCCGGGCCACTGGTCCGGACGCTGAAGTCGTACGGGGCGTACTACCGCCGGTGGTCGCTGGTGTGGGAGTCGCAGGCGCTGCTGCGGGCCGAGGCGATGGCGGGGGACGTGGATCTGGGGCGCCGGTTCATCGAGATGATCGATCCGCTGCGGTATCCCGCGGGCGGGCTCGGTGAGGACGCCGTGCGGGAGATCCGGCGGCTGAAGGCGCGCATGGAGTCCGAGCGGCTGCCTCGCGGTGCCGACCCCAAGCTGCACACCAAGCTCGGGCCGGGTGGGCTCTCCGACGTCGAGTGGACGGTTCAGCTTCTTCAGATGCAGCACGGCTCGGCCGTGCCGGGGCTGCGGACGACCCGGACCCGCGAGGCTCTCGCCGCCGCTCGTGCCGCCGGGCTCATCTCGGACGAGGACGCGGCGACCCTGGATGAGGCCTGGGTGCTGGCGACCCGGGTGCGCAATGCCGTGATGCTGGTGCGGGGGCGGGCCGGCGACACGTTTCCGTCGGACGCGCGGGAGCTGGCCGCTGTGGGGCGCTACCTGGGGTACGAGCTCGGTCACGTGGGGGACATGCTCGACGCCTACCGGCGTACGGCCCGGCGGGCTCGGGGTGTGGTGGACGAGCTGTTCTACGGGGGGTGACGGGTTCCTCCGGCGGTTGGGCCGGAGGGTGCCTGCGGCGGCCTGCGCGGCTCCGGTGAGGGTGCGCGTGGCGCCTAACGGTGTGATGGGGGTCGGGGCCGTGCCGGGGGGTGTCCGTCCTCGGTCGGGCGGCTCGGTTCCTCGGAAGGCTGCTCGGCGTTGACGCCCGCCGCTGCGGGCGGACACCCCCCGGCACGGCCCCTCGCCGCCGTACGCGGGTGCGAATGCGTCACTCGCCTGGGAAGCGCGTGCGGCAGCTTTCCGTACCAGAGGCGGGCCACCGTGTAGCCGAACGCCAGGCAGACGAGGCCTCCTACCGCGTCCAGCCAGAAGTGGTTGGCCGTGGCGACGATCACCAGCAGGGTTGCCGTGGGGTAGAGGAGGCCCAGGACGCGGACCCAGGGGATGCGCGCCAGGGCGAAGATCGTCAGTCCGCTCCAGACGGACCAGCCGATGTGCATGGACGGCATGGCGGCGTACTGGTTCGACATGTTCTTCAGGTCGCCCGAGGCCATCGAACCCCAGGTGTCGTGGACCAGCACCGTGTCGATGAAGCCGGTGTCGGTCATCAACCGTGGGGGAGCGAGCGGATACAGGTAGTAACCGACCAGGGCCACGCCTGTGGTGGCGAACAGGACCAGGCGGGTGGCCGCGTAGCGGCCGGGGTGGCTGCGGTAGAGCCAGATCAGGACGCCGAGGGTGATGATGAAGTGCAGCGTCGCGTAGTAGTAGTTCATGCCGACGATGAGCCAAGTCACCGAGTTCACGGCGTGGTTGATCGACTCCTCGACCGCGATGCCGAGTTGGTGCTCCAGCTTCCAGAGCCAGTCGGCGTTGTGCAGGGCCTCGGTCCGCTGTTCCGGGACCGCGTTGCGGATCAGTGAGTACGTCCAGTAGCTCACCGCGATCAGCAGGATCTCGAACCAGAGGCGTGGGCGGCGCGGAGTGCGCAGGCGGCGCAGGGGCCCCCGCCCCGTCTCTTCCGCGACGGGGGGCAGAACGGCCGCTTCCCGGCCTTCCAGTGTCGTCACGGTGGTGTCACCCATGGGCACAGAGTCTGCCAGAAAAGAGTTCCCCGACCGATCATCCCCTGGTTGGGTTGAGGACGCACGTTCTACGGCCGGCGTACAGCTCCATACTCCTACCAACGCAGGGGAGGGATGGGTCTATTCTCCGCCTCGCGGACGACTTACGGACGAACCCTGTCACCGGGTGCCGAAGCCGTCGAACCCCGCACCACCAGCTCCGGCATGAACACGAACTCGCTGTGGGGGGCGGGAGTCCCGCCGATCTCCTCGAGGAGCGTGCGTACCGCGGCCTGGCCCATCGCCGGGACCGGCTTGCGGACCGTGGTGAGGGGCGGGTCGGTGAAGGCGATCAGGGGGGAGTCGTCGAAGCCGACGACCGAGATGTCCTTGGGGACGTCGAGGCCGAGTTGCCGGGCCGCCCGTATCGCGCCCAGCGCCATCATGTCGCTGGCGCAGACGATCGCGGTGCAGGCGCGGTCGATCAGCGCCGTGGCGGCGGCCTGGCCGCCCTCCAGGGTGTAGAGGGAGTGCTGGATCAGCTCGGTCTCGATGACGGCCGTCGGCAGGTTCAGCTGGTCCTGCATCGTGCGGACGAAGCCCTCGATCTTGCGCTGGACCGGCACGAAGCGCTTGGGGCCCAGGGCCAGGCCGATGCGGGTGTGGCCCAGCGAGGCGAGGTGGGTGACTGCCAGGTTCATCGCCGCGCGGTCGTCGGGGGAGATGAAAGGTGCCTGGACCTTCGGGGAGAAGCCGTCGACCAGGACGAAGGGGACACCCTGCGCGCGCAGGGTCTCGTAGCGCTGCATGTCGGCGGTGGTGTCGGCGTGGAGGCCGGAGACGTAGATGATGCCCGCCACTCCGCGGTCGACGAGCATCTCCGTCAGCTCGTCCTCCGTCGAGCCGCCCGGCGTCTGTGTGGCCAGCACCGGGGTGTAGCCCTGCCTGGTGAGGGCTTGGCCGATGACCTGGGCCAGGGCCGGGAATATCGGGTTCTCCAGCTCCGGGGTGATCAGGCCCACCAGGCCCTCGCTGCGCTGGCGCAGGCGTACGGGGCGTTCGTAGCCGAGCACGTCGAGTGCGGCCAGCACGGACTGGCGGGTGGTCGAAGCGACGCCCGGCTTCCCGTTGAGGACGCGGCTGACGGTCGCTTCGCTGACCCCCGCCTGAGCAGCGATGTCGGCAAGCCGTGTGGTCACGGCACTGGACTGTACCGGCCGTATGTCGCCTTGCACACCAATCGGACGCCGTGGGCGACCGGTTGGCCGTCGCGGCCCGCGCTGCTGCGTCATCGCGCTCCCTCGTGAAAGTGATGGCAAGAGCTTGCAGAGTCTTGCACAACCCGCCTCCGTGCCGCTCCACCGTTGAAAAGAAGCGTCTCATGGTGGTCGCCGAGCGGTCACGCCCGGATAACTTCGACGCTCCCTTGCACTTTTTTTCTGCAAGGTCTTTCGTAAGTCTTTCAACGCTGTTACGTTCACGTCGCCCGGCGGCCGCAACGGCGCAGTCGGCAAGACAGCAGAGGCAGGCAGACGGGGCCGCCTCCGCATCACACGGGCTTTCACCCTCAAGGAGATCTCATGCGGCGTGGCATAGCGGCCACCGCGCTGGTGGCGTCCCTCGCCCTCGCGGCGACGGCCTGCGGCGGAAGTGACAGCGGCGACAGCGCCGACGGGCCGGTCACCATCACCTGGTGGGACACCTCCAACGCCACCAACGAGGCACCGACGTACCAGGCCTTGGTCAAGGAGTTCGAGGCCGCCAACAAGGACGTCAAGGTCAAGTACGTCAACGTGCCGTTCGACCAGGCGCAGAACAAGTTCGACACCGCCGCCGGCTCCAAGGGCGCCCCGGACATCCTGCGCTCCGAGGTCGGCTGGACCCCCGCCTTCGCCAAGAAGGGCTTCTTCCTGCCGCTGGACGGCACCGAGGCCCTCGCCGACCAGGCCAAGTTCCAGCCCAGCCTGATCGAGCAGGCCAAGTACGAGGACAAGGTCTACGGCGTTCCGTTCACCACGGACACCCTCGCCTTCGTCTACAACAAGGACCTGTTCAAGAAGGCCGGCGTCGAGGCCCCCAAGACCTGGGACGACCTGAAGAAGGCCGCCGCCAAGATCAAGGACAAGACCGGCGTCGACGGCTACTGGGGCTCCACCCAGGCCTACTACGCCCAGACGTTCCTCTACGGCGAGGGCACCGACACCGTCGACGCCGACGCCAAGAAGATCACCGTCGCGGGCGCCGAGGCCAAGAAGGGCTACGGCACCTGGCTGAGCCTCTTCGACGGCAAGGGCCTGCACAAGGCCGACACCACCGCTGACGCCTACGCCCACATCCAGGAGGCGTTCGTCAACGGCAAGGTCGCCGCGATCATGCAGGGCCCCTGGGAGATCACCAACTTCTACAAGGGCTCCGCGTTCAAGGACAAGAGCAACCTCGGCATCGCCACCGTCCCGGCCGGCTCGTCCGGCAAGGCGGGCGCGCCGACCGGTGGCCACAACCTCTCCGTGTACGCCGGCTCCGACGAGGCCCACCAGAAGGCCGCGCTGAAGTTCGTGAACTTCATGACGTCGCAGAAGGCGCAGGAGACGATCGCGCTCAAGAACTCCACGCTGCCGGTCCGTGACGACGCCTACACCGCCGAGGTCAAGGCCGACCCGGGCATCGCCGGCTACCAGACCGTCCTCGCCTCCGCCCAGCCGCGTCCCGCGCTGCCCGAGTACAGCTCCCTGTGGGGTCCGCTGGACACCGAGCTGCTGAAGGTCGCCGGTGGCAAGGAGTCCCTCGACAAGGGTCTGAGCACCGCCGAGACCTCCATCGCCAAGCTGGTCCCGGACTTCAGCAAGTGACCCCGAGTGGCCGCCGGAACTTCCTGACCATGGGGGGAGAGTTCCGGCGGCCACCGGCCTGTGTGCCGTACACCCCCTGATCTGCCGAACTTCGAGAAGGTTGTCGAACCATGACAGTCGCCATCGACCGCGCGACCGGCAAGCGCCGCGGTGACCGCGCGCCGCGGCCCGGGCTGGGCCAGCGCCTGAAGCACGGCTACCAGAAGCACTGGTATGCCTACGCGATGATCGCCCCGGTGGTGATCGTCCTCGGCGTTCTCGTGCTGTATCCGCTGGTGTACGGCTTCTACCTCACGCTCACCGACGCCAACAGTCTCAACTCGGCCCGCACGATCGGCGCCAACGAGATCGCGGCCACCTACAAGTTCATCGGCTTCGACAACTACGCCGACATCCTGTGGGGCGAGACGGCCTACGACCGCTTCTGGTCGCACTTCATCTGGACGATCTTCTGGACGGCGGCCTGCGTCACCCTGCACTACACCATCGGCCTGGGCCTCGCCCTGCTGCTCAATCAGAAGCTGCGCGGCCGCACCCTGTACCGGCTGATCCTGATCCTGCCGTGGGCCGTGCCGACCTTCGTCACCGTCTTCGGCTGGCGGTTCATGCTCGCCGACGGCGGCATCATCAACTCGTTCCTGGAGACGCTCCACCTGCCGACGCCGCTGTGGCTGGAGGACACCTTCTGGCAGCGGTTCGCCGCGATCATGGTGAACACCTGGTGCGGTGTGCCGTTCATGATGCTCTCGCTGCTCGGCGGACTGCAGTCCATCGACTCCTCGCTCTACGAGGCCGCCGAGATGGACGGCGCGAGCAGGTGGCAGCAGTTCCGGTACGTCACCGTGCCGGGCCTGAGGTCCGTCAGCTCCACCGTCGTACTCCTCGGCATCATCTGGACCTTCAACCAGTTCGCCATCATCTTCCTGCTGTTCGGCGACACCGCCCCGGACGCGCAGATCCTCGTCACCTGGGCCTACTACCTCGGCTTCGGACAGCAGCCGCGCGACTTCGCGCAGTCGGCCGCCTACGGCATCCTGCTACTGGCCATCCTGATCGTCTTCACCTCCTTCTACCGCCGCTGGCTGAACCGCAATGACCCGCAGCTCGCGATCTGAGGCAGGAGTCCCCATGAGCACCACGACCGTCAAGACCACTGCTCCGGCGGACCAGCCCCCCAAGTCGCCGGCCGCACCGCGCGGGGTCCGCCGGGGCGAGAACAGCCGCAGGACGTCCGTCGTCTCCCACGGCATCCTGATCGTGGCGAGCCTGATCGCGCTGTTCCCCGTCGTCTGGCTGGTCTTCCTGTCCCTCGGCCCGGACAAGGACGACTACCTCCACCCCGGTGGCATCTGGGGGAAGATGACGCTGGACAACTACACGTTCGTCCTGCAGGAGACCAAGTTCTTCGACTGGCTGACAAGCACCCTGATCGTCACGCTGGGCACCACGCTCATCGGCGTGGTCATCGCCGCCACCACCGGCTACGCGGTCTCGCGGATGCGCTTCCCGGGCTACAAGAAGTTCATGTGGGTGCTGCTCGTGACCCAGATGTTCCCGGTGGCCGTCCTGATGGTGCCGATGTACCAGATCCTGTCCGGGCTCCAGCTCGTCGACAGCTACCTCGGTCTCATCCTCGTCTACTGCACGACGACGGTGCCGTACTGTGCCTGGCTGATGAAGGGCTACTTCGACACGATCCCGTTCGAGATCGACGAGGCCGGACGCGTCGACGGGTTGACCCCCTTCGGCACGTTCGCGCGGCTGATCCTTCCGCTCGCCAAGCCGGGCCTGGCGGTCGCCGCGTTCTACAGCTTCCTCACGGCCTTCGGCGAGGTCGCGTTCGCGTCGACGTTCATGCTGTCCGACACGAAGTACACGTTCGCGGTCGGGTTGCAGACCTTCGTCAGTGAGCACGACGCGCAGCGGAACCTCATGGCCGCGACGGCCGTGCTCATCGCCATACCTGTCTCGGCGTTCTTCTACTTCGTGCAGAAGAACCTGGTCACCGGGCTTACCGCGGGCGGCACCAAGGGGTGAGCCGTGCCGACAGTGCCCCGGCGGGCAGTCGGTTGTGTGCCGCGCCGTCGTGGCTGGTCGCGCAGTTCCCCGCACCCCTGAGGTCGAGCCCCCTGAAACCCGAGGCGGCCGCTGTGGCCATCCGACCCCGCTGTCATTGCGGCCGCCTCGTACCCATTCACCCCCATGACCCGAACCTCATTACGCAACAAGGACGCCATGAGCCAGCACCCCACCGCACCGGCCGAAAACTCCGCCGTCGTCACCGTCGCCAAGCGCCGCGACTGGTGGCGGGACGCGGTGATCTACCAGGTCTATCCGCGCAGCTTCGCCGACAGCAACGGTGACGGCATGGGCGACCTGGAAGGCGTACGCTCCCGACTCCCGTACCTGCGTGACCTCGGCGTGGACGCCGTGTGGCTGAGCCCCTTCTACGCCTCGCCGCAGGCCGACGCAGGCTACGACGTGGCCGACTACCGGGCCGTCGACCCGATGTTCGGCAACCTCCTCGACGCCGACGCGCTGATCCGGGACGCCCATGAGCTGGGTCTGCGGATCATCGTCGACCTGGTCCCCAACCACTCCTCCGACCAGCACGAGTGGTTCAAGCGTGCCGTCGCGGAGGGGCCGGGCTCCCCGCTGCGGGACCGCTACCACTTCCGCCCCGGCAAGGGCGCGGACGGCGCACTCCCGCCCAACGACTGGGAGTCGATCTTCGGCGGCCCGGCCTGGACCCGGGTCACCGAGCCGGACGGCACGCCCGGCGAGTGGTACCTGCACCTCTTCGCCCCCGAGCAGCCCGACTTCAACTGGGAGCACCCGGCGGTCGGGGACGAGTTCCGCTCCATCCTGCGCTTCTGGCTCGACATGGGCGTCGACGGTTTCCGTATCGACGTGGCCCACGGCCTGGTGAAGGCAGAGGGGCTGCCCGACCTCGGAAACCACGACCAGCTCAAGCTGCTGGGCAACGATGTCATGCCGTTCTTCGACCAGGACGGTGTGCATGCCGTCTACCGCCAGTGGCGCACGATCCTCGACGAGTACGCCGGCGAGCGTATTTTCGTGGCCGAGGCCTGGACCCCGACCGTCGAGCGCACCGCCAACTACGTGCGCCCGGACGAGCTCCACCAGGCCTTCAACTTCCAGTACCTGTCGACGGAGTGGGATGCCAAGGAGCTCCGCGAGGTCGTCGACCGCACCCTGGACGCGATGCGCCCGGTGGGCGCCCCGGCGACCTGGGTGCTGTCCAACCACGACGTCACCCGCCACGCCACCCGCTTCGCCAACCCGCCCGGCCTCGGCACCCAGATCCGCACGGCGGGCGACCGCGAACTGGGGTTGCGGCGAGCGCGGGCGGCCAGCCTGCTGATGCTCGCGCTGCCCGGTTCGGCATACGTCTACCAGGGCGAGGAGCTGGGCCTGCCGGACGTCGTCGACCTGCCTGACGAGGTGCGCCAGGACCCGGCGTACTTCCGTGGCGAGGGCCAGGACGGCTTCCGTGACGGCTGCCGGGTGCCGATCCCGTGGACGCGTAAGGGATCGTCGTACGGCTTCGGCACGGGTGGCAGCTGGCTGCCGCAGCCGAAGGGGTGGGGCGAGCTGAGCATCGAGGCGCAGACCGGTGACCCCGACTCCACCCTGGAGCTGTACCGCTCGGCGCTGGCTGTGCGCCGCGTGCAGCCCGACCTGGGCGCGGGGGACGCGGTGGAGTGGCTGAAGGCCCCCGAGGGGGTTCTCGCCTTCCGGCGCGGGGAGTTCGTCTGCGTCGCCAACACCGGCGAGGAGTCGGTGACGACCCCGGCGTACGGGCGCGTGCTGCTCGCGAGCGGCGAGATCAGCGAGACGGACGGCGAGGCGAAGGTGCCGGGCGACACGACGGTGTGGTGGACGACGGCCTGACGTCTCTCAAGTAGCAAGGGCCCGCTGCCGTTTCAGGCAGCGGGCCCTCTGCGTTTCCTCGGATGACGTCAGAAGCCGTCGCGCGGCGCAGGAGCGGGTGGGGGTGCCTCAACACCTGTTGAGCGTGAGGGAGTTGAGAAGGGCGCGTCAAGGTTGCGGATGAAAGTACTTGCTATGACTTTCAACTCTCTTGCTGTAAACCTTTCGTGGCGGTACGTTCACGCCGGCGCCCGGCAAAGACGCCTGGCCGTCATCGCAAGGAGTTACGCCTGTGATATCGAGATGGTCCGTCACCGCGACCGCGACCGTGCTCGCCGCCACTTCGGCGGCCCTGATGGCCCCCGTGACCCCCGCGTCCGCCTCCCCGCCCGGCTCCAAGGACGTCACCGCGGTGATGTTCGAGTGGAACTTCGCCTCGGTCGCCAAGGAGTGCACCAGCACCCTCGGCCCCGCCGGCTACGGCTACGTCCAGGTCTCCCCGCCCGCCGAGCACATCCAGGGCTCGCAGTGGTGGACGTCGTACCAGCCCGTCAGTTACAAGATCGCCGGCCGGCTCGGGGACCGGACCGCCTTCCAGAACATGGTGAACACCTGCCACTCGGCCGGGGTGAAGGTCGTCGCCGACACCGTCATCAACCACATGTCCGCGGGCAGCGGCACCGGCACCGGCGGGTCGTCGTACACGAAGTACAACTACCCCGGTCTGTACTCCTCCTTCGACTTCGACGACTGCACCGCGCAGATCACCAACTACGCGGACCGCGTGAACGTCCAGAACTGTGAACTCGTCGGCCTCGCCGACCTCGACACCGGCGAGTCCTACGTCCGTGGCGCCATCGCCGGGTACATGAACGACCTGCTCTCCCTTGGCGTCGACGGCTTCCGCATCGACGCGGCCAAGCACATCCCGGCCGGCGACCTCGCCAACATCAAGTCGCGCCTGAGCAACCCGTCGGTCTACTGGAAGCAGGAGGTCATCTACGGCAGCGGGGAGGCCGTCCAGCCCACCGAGTACACGGGCAACGGCGACGTCCAGGAGTTCCGCTACGCCTACGACCTCAAGCGCGTCTTCAACAACGAGAACCTCGCCTACCTGAAGAACTACGGCGAGGGCTGGGGCTACATGAACAGCGGTGTCTCCGGTGTCTTCGTCGACAACCACGACACCGAGCGCAACGGCTCCACGCTCTCCTACAAGGACGGCGCCAACTACACGCTGGCCAGCGTGTTCATGCTGGCCTACCCGTACGGCGCCCCCGACATCAACTCCGGCTACGAGTTCACCGACCATGACGCGGGCCCGCCCAACGGCGGTGCGGTCAACGCCTGCTGGCAGAACGGCTGGAAGTGCCAGCACGCCTGGCCGGAGATCAAGTCGATGGTCGCCTTCCGCAACGCCACGCGCGGTGAGTCGGTCACCAACTGGTGGGACAACGGCGGCGACGCCATCGCCTTCGGGCGGGGCGGCAAGGGCTACGTCGCCATCAACCACGAGTCGAGCAGCCTGACCCGCACCTATCAGACGTCCCTCGCGGCAGGCACCTAC
The DNA here is from genome assembly GCF_053608645.1 of Streptomyces sp. NPDC055013. Lineage (NCBI taxonomy): Bacteria > Bacillati > Actinomycetota > Actinomycetes > Kitasatosporales > Streptomycetaceae > Streptomyces > Streptomyces sp. NPDC055013. The sequence continues at coordinate 145,403 of NZ_JBSGVW010000008.1, read as the reverse complement.
TGCAACGTGCAGAACAACACGAGCGTGACGGTGAACTCCAGCGGGCAGTTCACGGCCACCCTCGGCTCCAACACCGCCCTGGCGATCTACGCCGGCAGGACGAGCTGCTGAGCCGTCCCGTCCTCCGCACGGCCACCCCTGTCATGCCTGTACACGCCGGCGCAGGGGTGGCCGGTTGAGTATCTCGATGTACATGATCCGGCCGTTCACGACGTCGAGAATCAGATCGCCCGACGAGGGCAACAGCGGCACGCACCGATGACCCGGGCCGTACGGCTGTCCGCTCGGGTGATCCGACGTCCGGATGCTCTGGCAGAAGTCGTCCCCGCAGCCGCACTCGCCGACCATGCGGACGTCCCGCACGCATATGGCCAGCTCGCGTTCGCCCTCCTCCTCCAGGAGTCGGACCAGCTCGTCGACGAGCTCCGGGAAGACCTCGCGGACGAAGGGCGGTTCCTGTTCCATGCGGGGACGGTAGGCACAAGCCTGCGGGCGTGGCGAGCGATTATGCGCCCTGCCCCGGTGGCTCGGACTGCGGACGCAGGGCAACTCGCCCTGCCGAGAGCCTTGGTGAAAGTTCTTACCGATGCTTTCAAGCCTCTTGCTGTAAGCCTTGCCGCGGCGATACGGTCGCGCGGGGTCGGACCCACTGAGCCGTAATCGCAAGGAGCCCATCTGTGATAGCGAGATGGCCGACGCCGTCGAGGCGCCGAACCACCCATGCCGGACGGGTCGCCGCGGTCACCGTGACCGCGCTGGCCGCCGCACTCGTCCAGCCCCTCGCGGCGCGGGCGCAGACCCCGCCGCCGCCCCCGTCCGACGCCAGGCTCGCGGCCGAGCCCGCCCGGCACGAGGCCACCCGCGACCAGTTCTACTTCGTCCTGCCGGACCGTTTCGCCAACGGCGACGCGAGCAACGACAAGGGCGGCCTGACCGGTTCCCGCCTCTCCACCGGCTACGACCCCACCGACAAGGGCTTCTACCAGGGCGGCGACCTCAAGGGGCTGACCAAGCGCCTCGACTACATCAAGGGTCTCGGCACCACCGCCATCTGGATGGCGCCGATCTTCAAGAACCAGCCCGTGCAGGGCACCGGCGCCAACGCCTCGGCCGCGTACCACGGCTACTGGATCACCGACTTCACCCAGGTCGACCCGCACTTCGGCACCAACAAGGACCTTCAGACCCTCATCTCCAAGGCCCACGCCAAGGGCATGAAGGTCTTCTTCGACGTCATCACCAACCACACGGCCGATGTCGTCGACTATGAGGAGAAGTCCTACGACTACCTCTCCAAGGGCGCCTTCCCGTACCTGACGAAGGACGGCAAGCCCTTCGACGACGCCGACTACGCGGACGGGAAGTCCGGGTTCCCTGCGGTCGGCACCGGCTCCTTCCCGCGCACGCCGACCGTCGCCGCCGCGAAGAAGAACGTCAAGGTTCCTTCGTGGCTCAACGACCCGACGATGTACCACAACCGCGGTGACTCCACCTTCGCCGGTGAGAGCTCCACCCACGGCGACTTCGGCGGCCTCGACGACCTGTGGACCGAGCGTCCCGAGGTCGTCAGCGGCATGGAGAAGATCTACCAGCGCTGGGTCAGGGACTTCGACATCGACGGCTTCCGGATCGACACCGTGAAGCACGTCAACATGGAGTTCTGGACCCAGTGGGCCACGGCGCTGGACTCCTACGCCGCCAAGCAGGGCCGCGACGACTTCTTCATGTTCGGCGAGGTGTACTCCGCCGACACGTCGGTCACGTCGCCGTACGTCACCGAGGGCCGCCTCGACTCCACACTCGACTTCCCCTTCCAGGAGGCGGCCCGGCAGTACACCTCCCAGGGCGGCACCGCGCAGAAGCTGGCGTCCGTCTTCGGCGACGACTACAAGTACACGACCGACAAGGCCAACGCGTACGAGCAGGTCACCTTCCTCGGCAACCACGACATGGGCCGCATCGGGTACTTCCTGAACCAGGACAACCCGAAGGCGACCGACGCCGAGCTGCTGAAGAAGGACAAGCTCGCCAACGAGCTGATGTTCCTCAGCCGCGGCAACCCGGTCGTCTACTACGGCGACGAGCAGGGCTTCACCGGCGCCGGCGGCGACAAGGACGCCCGCCAGACCCTGTTCGCCTCGAAGACCGCCGACTACCTCGACGACGACCAGCTCGGCACCGACCGCACGCACGCGAGCGACGCCTACGACACGAGTGCGCCGCTGTACCGGCACATCGCCGAGCTCTCCGCGCTGCGCAAGGCCAACCCCGCCCTCGCCGACGGAATCCAGACCGAGCGGTACGCGGCCGACGGCGCCGGGATCTACGCCTTCTCGCGCACTGCCGCCAAGTCGGGCACGGAGTACGTCGTCGCGTTCAACAACGCGGGCGAGGCGAAGACGGCGACGTTTGCGACCGGTTCGGCCGGCATGACCTTCAAGGGGATCCACGGCACGCGCGACTCGGTCAGGAGCGACGCCGACAAGAAGGTCACCGTCACCGTCCCGGCCGGCTCGGCGATCGTCCTCAAGGCGGCCGGCAGGCCCGCGAAGCCCGCCACCGCGCCGACCTTGACCCTCAAGGCCCCCGCCGACGGCGCCACCGGCACGGTGGAGATCGGCGCGGACGTCGACGGCGGACAGCTGAACCGCGTGGTGTTCGCGGCCCAGGTCGGCAACGGCAAGTGGCGGACCCTCGGCTCCGCCGACCACGCCCCGTACAAGGTCACGCAGGCCATCGGGAAGGACGTACCCGCCGGAACGGCCCTGCGCTACAAGGCCGTCGTCATCGACTCGGCCGGCCGTACCGCCAGTGCCACGGCGACCTCCACCACGGGCACCCCGCCCGCCCCCGAGGTCCCCAGCGCCGCCTCCCGCGACTACGCGGTCGTCCACTACAAGCGCCCCGACGGCGACTACGCGAACTGGGGCCTGTACGCCTGGGGCGACCTCGCCGACGGCGAGTCCACCGAATGGCCGGACAGCCACCCCTTCGTCGGCCGGGACGCGTACGGCGCCTTCGCCTACGTCAAGCTGAAGCCGGGCGCGACGAACGTCGGCTTCCTCGTCATCGACAAGGACGGCAACAAGGACGTCTCCACCGACCGCACGATCGACCTCGGCAAGTCCGGGGAGATCTGGATCGAGCAGGGCAAGGAGGCCGTTCGCACCGAGAAGCCCGCGGCGGACTATCCGGCGCCGGACAAGTCCAAGGCCGTCCTGCACTACCAGCGCGCCGACGGGAACTACGACGGCTGGGGACTGCACACCTGGACGGGTGCCGCGAACCCCACCGAGTGGTCGAACCCCCTGAAGCCGGTCGAGACTGATGCCTATGGTGCGGTCTTCGAGGTACCGCTCACCGACGGTGCCACCAGCCTCAGCTACATCCTCCACAAGGGCGACGAGAAGGATCTGCCCGCCGACCAGTCGCTCGACCTCACGGCGAACGGCCATGAGGTGTGGCTGTTGAGCGGCCAGGAGAAGTACCTGCTCCCGCAGCCCGCGGGGTCCGCGGCGGCGCTCGACCTGAGCACCTCCAAGGCGGTCTGGATCGACCGGAACACGGTCGCCTGGAAGGGCTCCGAGGCCGCCGCCTCCACCCAGCTGCTCTACAGCCGGGACGGCGGGATCGCGGTCAAGGACGGCACCGTGACCGGTGCCGCCCAGTGGCTGCGGCTGTCCAAGGGTTCCCTCACGGACGCCCAGAAGGCGAAGTTCCCGCACCTCAAGGACGACACCGCCTGGGCCGTCGACCCGCGCGACCGCGACCGGGTCCGCGAGGCCCTCGCCGGCCAGGTCGTCGCCTCGCAGCGGGCCGCGAACGGCGCCGTGCTCGCGGCGACCGGCGTCCAGATCGCCGGTGTCCTCGACGACCTGTACGCCGGGGCGACGAAGGCCGACCTCGGGCCGACCTTCGACAAGGGCCGTCCGACGCTCTCCGTCTGGGCGCCCACGGCACAGTCGGTCAAGCTGGAGATCGGCGACTCGACCGTCGCCATGAAGCGGAACGCCGGCACGGGCGTCTGGTCCGTCACCGGCCCGGCTTCCTGGAAGGGCAAGCCCTACCGGTACGTCGTCAAGGTCTGGGCGCCCGGTGTCCGCAAGGTCGTCACCAACAAGGTCACCGACCCCTACTCGGTCGCCCTGACCACCGACTCCGAGCGCAGCCTCGTCGTCGACCTGCGCGACAGGACCCTGGCGCCGAGCGGCTGGTCCTCCTACACAAAGCCCAAGGCCGTACCGCTGAAGGACGCCCAGATCCAGGAGCTGCACGTCCGGGACTTCTCCGTCGAGGACAGCACGGCGAAGAACCGGGGCACCTACCTCGCCTTCACGGACAAGGACAGCGACGGCTCCAAGCACCTGCGTGAGCTGGCGAAGGCGGGCACGTCGTACGTCCACCTGCTGCCGGCCTTCGACATCGCCACGATCCCCGAACGCCGCCAGGACCAGGCGACCGTCGGCTGCGACCTCGCCGCCTTCCCGGCCGACTCCGACAAGCAGCAGGAGTGCGTGTCGAAGATCGCCGCGAAGGACGCCTACAACTGGGGCTACGACCCGTACCACTACACGGTCCCCGAAGGCTCGTACGCCACCGACCCCGACGGCACCGGCCGCACGGTCGAGTTCCGCAAGATGGTCAAGGCACTGAACGACGACGGCCTGCGGGTCGTCATGGACGTCGTCTACAACCACACGGCGGCCAGCGGTCAGGCGGACACCTCCGTCCTCGACCGGATCGTCCCCGGCTACTACCAGCGCCTGCTCGCCGACGGCTCGGTCGCCAACAGCACCTGCTGCGCCAACACGGCCACCGAGAACGCCATGATGGGCAAGCTGGTCGTCGACTCGATCGTCACCTGGGCCAAGGAGTACAAGGTCGACGGCTTCCGCTTCGACCTGATGGGCCACCACCCGAAGGCCAACATCCTGGCCGTGCGCAAGGCCCTCGACACCCTGACCCTCGCCAAGGACGGCGTCGACGGCAAGAAGATCATCCTGTACGGCGAGGGCTGGAACTTCGGCGAGGTCGCCGACGACGCCCGCTTCACGCAGGCCACCCAGAAGAACATGGCCGGCACCGGCATCGCGACCTTCTCCGACCGGGCGCGGGACGCCGTACGCGGCGGCGGGCCCTTCGACGAGGACCCCGGCGTCCAGGGCTTCGCGTCCGGGCTGTTCACCGACCCCAACTCGTCCGAGGGCAACGGCACTTCCGCGGAGCAGAAGGCCCGGCTGCTGCACTACCAGGACCTGATCAAGGTCGGCCTGTCCGGCAACCTCGCCGGGTACCGGTTCACCGACACCGCCGGCAAGGAGGTCACCGGCGCCGAGGTCGACTACAACGGCCAGCCCGCCGGGTACGCGGACGCCCCCGGTGACGCCCTCGCCTACGCGGACGCGCACGACAACGAGTCGCTGTTCGACGCGCTCGCCTTCAAGCTGCCGAAGGACACGTCGGCCGCGGACCGGGCCCGCATGCAGGTCCTCGCCATGGCCACGGCCACCCTGTCGCAGGGGCCGGCCCTGTCCCAGGCCGGCACCGACCTGCTGCGCTCCAAGTCGCTGGACCGCAACTCCTACGACAGCGGCGACTGGTTCAACGCCATCCACTGGAACTGCGCCGACGGCAACGGCTTCGGGCGGGGGCTGCCGCCGGCCGCCGACAACGAGTCCAAGTGGCCGTACGCCAAGCCCCTGCTGAGCACCGTGAAGGTGGGATGCGAGCAGATCGAGGGGGCCTCGGCAGCGTACCGGGACCTGCTGAGCATCCGTTCGACGGAGAGTGCCTTCTCCCTCGGTACGACGGGTCAGGTGCAGTCGAAGCTGTCCTTCCCGCTGTCCGGGAAGGACGAGACGCCCGGCGTGATCACCATGCGGCTCGGTGACCTCGTCGTCGTCTTCAACGCGACGCCCGAGCAGCAGGAGCAGCGGATCGCCTCGCTGGCCGGCGAGGGTTATCGACTGCATTCGGTGCAGGCCTCGGGCGCGGACCCTATCGTCAAGTCCTCGTCCTACGAGCGGGAATCCGGCACGTTCGCCGTTCCGGGTCGTACTGTCGCCGTCTTCTCACGGGCCCTTTGATACGGCACTAAGTTGAGTGGGGCGGACCCGGTCACGGGCCGCCCCACTCGCGCGTATCCGAGGGCTCCCGACGATGGACGGTTTCGGCAAGCAGGCGGACACGACCGTGATGGTCGTCGACGACGTCTCGACCAACCGCTTCGCCATGGGCGCCGTGCTGCGCCGCGCGGGCCATGACGTCGTACCGGTCGCGAGCGCGGGGGAGGCGCTGAGCGAGCTCGACATACGGCTGCGCGCGGGCGCCCTGCCCGACGTGGCCCTCGTCGACGTGGGGTTGCCCGACATGAGCGGCTTCGAACTGTGCCGCCTGGTCAAGGCCCGGCCGTCCATGGCGGCGCTGCCCGTCGTCCACTTCTCCGCCATGGCCGTGGACCCGGGGGACCGGTGCCGGGGTCTCGACGCGGGCGCCGACGCCTACCTGACCGTGCCGGCCGAGCCGAGCGAGATCGAGGCCGTCGTACGGGCCGCGGTGCGCGGGGCGCGCCGGCGCAGCGCGGCCGAGGTGCTCGCGCACCGGCTGACGCTGCTGTCGGAGGCGATCGTCACCGTCCAGACCGCGCGCTGTCTGGGGGAGCTGGCCGACGCCGCCGCCGCGGGCACGGCCCGGCTCACCGGTACGCCCGCCGTCGTCTTCGTGATCGGCCCGGGCGGCGAGCCGCACTGGGGCAGTTCCCTGCGCCTGCCCCGGGGCGACGGCTTCGCCCGTCCGGCGGGCACCCCCACCGCACTGCCCGACACCGCCCCGCAGGTCGCCGCGGCACGCCTGATCACGCGGATCGCGGAGGGCCGGACCGGGCGGACCGGGGTGCACAGCACGACCGTGCCCGCCTCGCTGTGGCCAGCCGGCTTCTTCCGGCCCGGCGTGCGGGAGGACGCCCGCCTGGTCCTGGCGTTCACCGACGAGGGCCGTACGTCGGTGTGCGTCGCCATGCCGGTACCGCCGGCCGCCGTCCCGGCCCGGCCGTCAGCCCGGAGCTCGCGGACCCCGGCACGCACCGAAGCGACTCCGCTGTTCGACCGCCTCGGGCCGCAGGGCCCGCACCCCGGGATGCTCGCCGAACCGCCTCCGGCGTACGACCGCCTCGCGCCCCGGGCCCCGCACCCCGGGGTGCTCGCCGAGCCGATTCCGGTGTACGTCCCCTTCGCGCACCATCGCCCGCAGCCCGGACTGCCGGCCGAGCCGTTGTCGGCGTGCGACCCGCTTGCGCCCCCGGCCCCGCACCCCGGGGTGCTTGCCGAGCCCATTCCGGTGTACGTCCCCTTCGCGACCCATCGCCCACGGCCCGACCTGCTCGCCGAGCCGATTCCCGGGCACGACCCCCTCGCGCACCGGCGCCCGCACAACGGGGTGCCCGCCGCACCCATGCCGTCATACGCCCCCCTGGCCGCCCGGTGCCCGCCGACCGCACCGGCCCCCGGCCCGGACCCGGCCGACGGCGACCTCCTCGCCCGGCTCGCCCAGGCCACCGCGCTCGCCGCCGAGCCGCTGCTGATGTACCAGGCGGAGCGGCAGATCGCGCTCACCCTGCAGCACAGCTTCCTGCCCCAGCCGTACCGGCTGCCCGCGCTGCCCGGCGTGAAGGTCGTCGTCCGGTATGTCCCCGCGTCCCGGCAGGCCGAGATCGGCGGGGACTTCTACGCCGCCCTGCGCACCCGGGAGGGGGTGCTCACCGCGGTCGGGGACGTCGTCGGGCACTCGCTGGACGCGGCCACCGTCATGGTCGAGATCCGGCACGCGCTGCGCGCCTACTGCGTCGAGGAGAGCGACCCGGGCGCGCTGGCCGAACGGCTCGACCGGATGCTCGTGCACTACCACCCCGACGTCACCGCCACGGTCTGCCTGACCCTGGTCGACCCCGGCACCGGACGCGGCCGTATCGCCAACGCGGGCCACATCCCGCCGCTGGTCGTGCGGGACGGGGACGGCGCCGAGTACGTCCCCGTGGACGGTCCGCTGCTCGGCCTCGGCCTTCGGCGGCCGGCGCCCACCGAGCTGGTGCTGACCCCGGCCGACCGTCTGCTCATGGTCACCGACGGCCTGATCGAGAGCCGCGGCACCGACCTGGACGTCTCCCTGAAGCAGCTCCGCACGGCCGCCGCCGACGCCCCGCCCGGCGTGGACGCGCTGTGCGACACCCTCCTGGACCAGTTCGGACGGGACCAGGAGGACGACATCGCCATGCTGGCGCTGCGGTTAGGGTGAGCGCTGCCACCCAGAACAGGAGTGCTCATGCCGCAGATCACCGTCGACTACTCGGAACAGCTGGCGGACGACTTCGACCGGCCCGGCTTCGCCCGGGCGCTGCACACCGCCGTGGTCGAGATCGCGGCCGCCAAGCCGCCCGCGTGCAAGACGCAGTTCCGCAGGACCGAGAACACCACCGTCGGCGACGACACCGACGGACACGGCGTCGTGCACGTCACCATGGGCCTGCTGGCCGGTCGTACGGACGAGACGAAGGCCCGGCTCACCGAGACGGTCCTGGAGTTGGTGCGGCAGCACCTGAAGCCGGCCGACGGGCTCGCGCTGCACGTGTCCGCCGAGGTGCGCGACCTCGACCCCTCCTACCGCAAGTTCGAGAGCTGAGCCGTCGCTCGGGGTCCGCTCACGAGCAGCTCAGGACGCCAGGGCGATCAGCCGGGTCACCAGGTCGCCGAACGGCCCGTCGCCCGGCTCGTCCTTGAGCATGCTGCGCAGCAGTCCGCTCATCTCCTCGTCGTACGCCGCGCTCACCGCCGCGAGCGCGGCGAAGTCGTGCACGAGCTGGACCTCCAGCTCGCCGCGCGGGATGCGGCGGCCGTCCAGCCAGATCAGCGCCGTCGACTCGGCGAGCGAGATCCAGGAGCGGATCACGAGTTCCAGGCGCGCGGGCGGATTCTCCACGCGCAGATGCGAAAGGATTTGGACATACGCGGCCTGCCGCACGGAGTCGATGAGCGCGTTCGTCGCCGTCGAGCCGACGGCCGGACCGCCCCGCATCAGCGCCGAGAAACCCGGGCCGTGCTCGTCGACGAAGTCGAAGAAGCGGCGCATCACCCGCAGCAGCCGCGCCCCCAGGGGCCCGTCCGGCGGCTCGACGAAACGGCCCGCCAGTTCGTCCGAGGCACGCTTCAACGCGGCCTCGTACAGGCTGAGTTTGCCGGGGAAGTAGTGATAGACCAGCGGTCGCGAAATGCCTGCGGCCGACGCTATCTCGTCGATGGAGACGTCGTCGGGCGAGCGCTGGCTGAACAGTTCGAGGGCGACGCCGATCAACTGCTGCCGTCGCTCCTCGACTCCCATTCTTCGGCGTACCCCGGTAGTCATGCGAACACCTTACCGATCGAATCAGGCCCGGAACGGCCCGGACCGATCGTCGGCGTTCACAGATCCAGTACGAGCCGATCACCACGCGCCCGCGACACACAGATCAGCATGGAGTCGGACCGCTCCGCGTCGGTCAGCAGCTCGTCCCGGTGGTCCACCTCACCCTCCAGCACCCGCTGTTGGCAGGTCCCGCAGAAGCCCTGTTCGCAGGAGTAGGCGGTGTCGGGCAACTGCGCGCGTACGGCGGCCAGCACGGTCGAGTCGGCAGGGACGGTCAACGTCCGCTTGCTGCGCCGGAGTTCGACTTCGAAGGCACCGCCCGCCGAGGAGCGGGGCGCGAACCGCTCCAGGTGGACACCCGGGTACCGCTCCTCCACGGCGGCCATCAGCCCCTCCGGACCACAGCAGTAGACGGCGGCCCCGTCGGGCAGGTCCGCGAGGAGCGCGCCGAGATCCGGGATGCCCTCCACGACGGTCACCCCGTCACCGCCGCCCAGCTTCTCGACCTCCTCCAGGAACGGCATCGAGGCACGGTCGCGTCCGCAGTACAGCAGCCGCCACTCGACACCGTCGGGCAGCGTCCGCAGCATCGGCAGGATCGGCGTGATCCCGATGCCGCCCGCGACGAACACATACGACGGGGCCGTCACCAGCGGGAACCGGTTCCGCGGCCCCCGCACCTCCAGCTCCGTCCCCTCCCGCACCTGCTCGTGCACCTCGCGCGAGCCGCCCCGCCCGCCCGGGACCAGCCTGGTCGCCACCGTGTACGACGAGGTGTCCTCGGGGTCGCCGCACAGCGAGTACTGCCGCACGAGCCCCGACGGCAGCACGACGTCGAGATGCGCGCCGGGCTCCCAGCGCGGCAAGTCGTGCCCCTCCAGACGTAGTTGCACGACCCCGTCGGCGACCTCTTCGTGCGAGGTCACCAGCAGGCGCAGCGCCCGCGACCGGGGCCGCCCGGAGGTCGGCTCCTCCAGGGCGGGCATCGGCCACAGCGGCGAGACCTGGATCCGGCGCCGCATCGCCCGCCGGGCCAGCAGGGCGGCACCGGCGACGGCGGCGAGGGTACGGAGCTTCGGCATCAGGCGGCACCCTTCGCGGACTTCTCGGCGGTCTCGGCGGCCAATGCGGCGGGGGAGGAGGCCAGATAGGCGACGGCCTGCTCGGTGGAGCCCTCCTGGGAGGGGTGGTAGGTCCGGCTCAGATAGCGGGGGATGGACCTGAGCATGTCCCCGGTCGAGGGGAGCGTGCCCCGCCTGCCCCGGACGTAGAAGTCCTTGAAGCTCGCGCGGCCGTCCATCAGCGTCGGGTCGTTCTCCATGAAGAAGCGCGACCCGCGCTGCCACAGGAAGACGAGCGCGGTGAACGCCGTCGCCCAGGTCCGCACCCGCCGCCGGTAGCCCCCGTCGACGTGCATGAACAGGTCGAACGCCACCGACCGGTGCTCGACCTCCTCGGCACCGTGCCAGCGCAGCAGGTCCAGCATGGTCGGGTCGGCGCCCCTGCGGTCCAGCTCCTCGGCGTTGAGCACCCAGTCGCCGAGGAACGCGGTGTAGTGCTCGATGGCCGCGATGATCGCCACCCGCTCCATCAGCCACCAGCGGCGCGCACGGCCCGGCGGCAGCGTGCGGTCGCCGAGCAGCTTCTCGAAGAACCAGTCGACCTGCGCGGTGTACGGCGTCGGGTCGAGCCCCTGCTCCCGCAGATGCGGCAGCACCTCGTCATGGGCCTGCGAGTGCATGGCCTCCTGCCCGATGAACCCGATGACGTCCTCGCGAAGCCGCTCGTCCCGGATGTACGGCAGCACCTGCTTGTAGACGTGCACGAACCACCGCTCGCCGGCGGGCAGGAGCAGATGCAGCACGTTGATGGTGTGCGTGGTGAACGGATCGCCGGGCACCCAGTGCAGCGGGGTGGCGTCCCAGGAGAAGGACACCTTGCGGGCTTTGAGGGGTATCCGGTCCTGCGTGTTAGACATGGCGTCAATGTACTGACGGGTAGGGCCGTGGTGAACCCTTGTGCAAGGCCCTATTTACATTTCTGTCAGCAAGGCGGATCTCGCCGGGGTCGTCTCACCGGGATCTCACTGAAGCCCGTTGATCGAGCGCCCGCTCTCCAGCGTGCCCTTCAACTCGGCCTGCGCGCCCTGCTTGGTCCGCACGGCCAGTTGGCTGCCCTCGGCGTTGCCGCGGACCCCGCCGGTGGCCCGGATCGACTCCGTGTCCCGGGTACCGGCCGCCAGCAGATACCAGCTGCCCGCCTGCGCCTTCCACAACACACCGGCCAGCACATGCGGGTCGCGCTGTCCGCACGCCGGCACGTTCTGGGCCTTCGCCACCACGGCCGCCTGCGGCGTGCCCGGCGTCCGGAACTGGGCCAGCACCCGCTCCCCGCCGCCCCGCCAGGTCTCGGCGCGCGTGCACACCCAGTCCGCCGTGCCGGTTCCGTCGGGAAGCGTCTGCTGCGCGAACGACCAGGCGTTGACCGTCCGCACCCCCGCGGAGCGCAGCGCGCCCAGCCAGCAGGAGTACGGCGCCCAGGTGTGCAGGGCCTGCGCGCCGGTCACGTCCTTGGACTCCCCGGGGCGGCCGGTGGTCAGACGGGCCGGGACCAGTTCTGCGAGGTCGGTCAGCAGCCGGGTGCCGGCGCTGTCGGTCACCTGCAGGGCGTTCCACGAGGAGCACGTGCCGGTCTGCTGGGTGGTGGGGCTCGCCATCGGCGAGGTGACCCCCTCGGTCACGGTGAGGTCCATCGCTCCCGCCCCCGGCTTCAGCAGGTCCCGCTCGGCCGCGCGCTTCACCCAGGGCGCCATCAGATAGCGGACGTTGCCGTCGGCCCGGCTCAGCACCACCGCGCTCGTCTCCGCCCTGGTCGCGTTGTCGACGCGGGAGAAGTCCAGGGCGGCACCGGCCGTGCCGTCCGTCGGCTCGGCGTAGCGGGCGATGCGCAGACCGTCGTAGAGGATCACCACGCGCGCGGTGTCGACGGTCCCCGCGTACAGCAGCTGCGGTGCCCCGGCCGGGCCGCCCGACGGGGTGCCGGGCGTCGCGGAGACCGTGACCTTCTCACCGGGGCGGGCCCAGACGGCGAGGGCGCGGCGCAGCAGGGCCGAGTCGCCGGTGAGGTCACCGCGCGCGGGCCACACCGAGAAGTCGGTGCGGGCGGCGGACTGCCAGGCCAGCGGCGGGACCTTCGTCAGCTGGGCCGGGTCGAGGGCGGCCTCGGCCGCCGGGTTCTGCGCGTACGACGGGGCGGCGGGGCCGTCGGGGCCCCAGCCCTCGCCGGGCAGGCCGAGCAGCGCCCCGCACACGAGGAGGGCGGCCCCGGCGGCGAGCGCGGCCTTAGTGTGCTGCCTGCGCCGCATCAGGTCGGTGGGCCGGGCCTGGAGGGAGCAGGGGTCGAACTCGGGGGATTCGAGCAGCGCGGCCTGCGCCGGGACGGTGTCGGCCTCCTCCAGTGCGTCGTCCACGTCCTCGACGCCGGCCGCCGTCAGGACGTCGCGCACCTCGCCGTCCGCGAGTTTCTCCAGCCCGCGCAGGACGTAGGCGGCCCGCGCCGGGCCGGACAGCGCCGACAGCTGCTGGTCCAGGGCGAGCTCGTCGGCGCCGCCCGACCGGGGGAAGAGGCGCAGGCCCCAGACCTGGGGCAGCAGGGGTGGCAGCTGGGAGCGCTTGGGCCAGGCCGGGCGCCGCAGCGGCAGGCCCGCCTCCAGCGCCGTACGCAGGACCCGGAGCCGCAGGAAGGCGTATCCGGGGTCGCTGTCGCGGCCCGTCGACTGGGCCGGGATCGCGGGCGTCGCCGCCGTCCGGCCGCGGGGCAGCGCGCGCTGGGTGAGGGAGTGCGCGGTCACCACGCGCCGGTTGCGGCCGAGGCTGGGCGGCAGCACCAGGTAGGCGAGTCGGACGAGCCTCGGATAGTGCTCGACGAGCGCGGCCTCGGCCCGCTCGACGTCGACGACCGGCTCGGCCGGGGCGGGTGCGGGGCGCGGGGCGACATCCTGTGACTGCACGTTCAGCAGAACGAGCGAATCGGCGGTTGGTCACCGCCGCGCGACCCCGCCCGGCGCGATGCCGTGCCGGCTCAGTCGTCGGACTCCAGCAGGGCGCGGGCGTAGTTCCCCATCGAGCGCTGGTAGCGCGGCAGATGGGGGGCGAGGGCGCCCAGTACGAGGGACAGGCCCTCGCGATCACGTCCGAGGCTCGACAGGCACAGCGCCAGCGTCGCCCGTACCGCGTCGTCCAGTTCGTCGGACGGGGCGTCCAGCTCGGGCGTCAGCAGCTTGACGCCCTCCTCGGCCTGTCCGACGTTCCGCAGCGAGCTGGACAGCTGGATCTTGGCGCGCCGGCCCTTGTAGCCGCTCAGCCCGGCCGCGAGAGCCTCCCGGTACAGCGGCACCGCCTTGTCCGAGTGACCCGTCGAGTCCCAGGCGCACGCCTGCTCGAAGGGGCCCAGCGGGCTGTCGTCGGGCAACTCGGTGACGAGGGCGTCGATGACGGCGCGGAAGCCGGCCGCCTCCTCCTCGGGGTAGCTGTCGAAGGTCGCCCATGCGGCGGTCACGCGGTCTTCCCAGTCCTTGTCCACTGAGTCACACTCGCACACCCGTGCCCGTGAGAGCCTCTGATTTGAGCGCATCGCACACCACAGCCGTATGGGAGACGAGGGCCCCCGTCGGGGCTCTGTGCGGCATGGACCGGAGGAACCGATGACATTGACCCGACCGATGCTCGCGCTGACCGGCGCGGTGGCGGTGCTCGCGCTGGCCGGCTGTGGCTCCGGCGGCGACAAGGAGGCCGAGGTGCCGAAGACGGCGACCGGCAGCCTGGAGCATCTGGCGGCCATGGCGAAGTGCGACCCGAACATGCAGACCGACGCGGACGAGCTCCGCCAGGCCATCTGCAAGAGCGGCAAGGAGAAGTACATCCTCGCCACCTTCGCCACGGACCGCGGCCAGGCCGAGTGGCTGAGCGGCGCGAAGGACTACGGCGGCTACTACCTCGTCGGCCGCAAGTGGGTCGCCGTGGGCCAGGAGAACACGGTCACGACGCTGCAGAGCAAGCTGGGCGGGACCATGGAGGAGGGTTCCGCGCACATGAACCCCGGTGGCAGTCACAACAAGGGCGGCCACCACAGCTGACCGCGCGGACCCGGACGGACGAAAGCCGGCGGTGGGAATTCCCACCGCCGGCTTTCGCTACCGGTTCAGGACTGCTACTGGCAGTTCTGGCCGCTGTTGATGCAGTCGACCATCTCGTTCATCGTGTTCTCGTCGAAGAAGTTGATGAAGTCGTTGTGGTCGGTGATCGCCTTGTGCAGCTGGTCCGGGAAGGAGTCCACCGCGAAGGCGTTCTGGACCTGTCCGTTCTGGATCTGCGGGGCCTGAACGTCGTAGACCAGGCGGACCTGGAGCTGGGGGATCGCCTGGAAACCGTTGGCGCAGGTGCCGTCGCCCTGGACGAACGCCACGTGCGTGCGGTGGTTGGCGCTGTCGATGTTCTGACCGTCCCAGCAGCTCTGGAAGTTGGACGTCCGCACCACGGAGCTGCCCTCGGGGCAGATCGGGAGCTTGTCTTCCAGCTGGACCTGGTCCTCGAAGCCGGTGCAGCTCCAGTTCGCGTTGGCGTTGGCGTTGCCGTTCACGAAGGACTTGGCGTCACCGGTGATGATGCGCAGGGCCTGCGGCATTCCGACGACATCGCTCGTCTTGTTGCCGACGAACTTCAGCTGTGCCTCGCTGGGCTCGACGATCGTGCCGACGTTGCCGTCCTGACCGCCACCGGGGGCGTCCGCGTCGATGTCGTCCTGACCGTCCTGAATACGCAGCACCGGCCAGAAGTACGACGACTTGTCACCCTGGTTCTGGCAGGTGGTGTCGCCGTTCGCCAGGTCCTGGTCGCTCGCGAAAGCGTTGTTGGCCTGGTTGCCGACGTAGTCGTGCTGGTGCTGCGCACCGTTGCTGACACCGGGAGCGACGATCACGTTGTCCGAGTTGCGGTTCTCGTTCTCGTTGGTGCCGCAGTTCGTGGTGAAGCTGCCGGTCGAACCGCTGTCCCCGTTCGCGGGGAGGCCGTTCGCGCCGACGCCCAGCTGGGCGTTGCCCTGAACCTGCGTGATGTCGACGAAGTCGTCCGCCGACGGGCCGTTGCCGGCCTGACCGCCGTTGCCGCCCTGGTCCTGTCCGCCGCCGTCCTGGCCGCCCTGGTCCTGGCCGTCGTTGTTCTGACCGTCCTGGTTCTGGTCCTGACCGTCGTTGTTCTGGTCCTGACCGTCCTGGTTCTGGTCCCCGCCCTGCTGGCCGTCGTTGGTCTCGGGCTGTTCGGCCGGGACGCCCTGGCACTGAGCGAACTGGCCCAGGTTCTGCGGTCGCTTGCCGCCGGCCCGGTTGATGTTGATACCGATCCGGTCGAGCGTGGCCACGCGCTTGGACTTCAGCGGGCCGAGGATGGCGTTGTTGACGTAGTTGGCGTCCCCCGCCTGGGCCTGCCGCGTCTCGGCGAGACGCTTGTAGGCATCCGTGACCTGCCTGTCCAGCAGCGCCAGCTCCTTGGCGACGCCCCTGCGCGCGCTCCGCGGCACCTTTGTCAGCTTCTGGCCGACATCAGGGCAGTTGATCGTCGCGACCCGGGCGTTCGAGGACTTCGTCTGGTTCCACCCAGAGTTGTCCTCATGCGCCGAAGCGTAGAAATTGGCCCATACAAGCCCGCCCCCACCGAGCGCTAGGGCTGCCGATGCGGCAATGGCCTTGGTGGCCAGCGGCGTACGGCGTTTTCTTGTGTTGCGTCCCATGGAACTCCTCTGACTTCCTTTTTCGGGGGCATCGAGGGCGCCCGACAGGAGTGAAGCGGCTCCCTTTGATACGGAGGTCGTCCCAGGGGTGTTCAGCCGTCCCGGAAATTGTTGAGAGATTCGTGAGAACGCTGTGTGCTCAACCGCCTCTGAAATACCAGGAGTTGTTGATCCCGTACGGCGGGTGAATGGGCGAGTCCGTTTTCACCGGCCGTGGTCGAGATACGCGAGAACCGCCAGCACGCGACGGTTGTCGTCGTCCGACACCTCCAGGCCCAGTTTGGCGAAGATATTGGCGGTGTGCTTGGCGATCGCCCGTTCCGTGACGACCAGCCGCTCGGCGATCCCCGCGTTCGTCCGCCCCTGAGCCATCAGCTCCAGCACCTCCGTCTCCCGGGGTGTGAGCCGCGCCAGCGGCTGGTCGTCGGCCGCCCGCCGGGACAGCAGCTGCTGGATCACCTGCGGGTCCATCGCCGTGCCGCCCGCCGCGACCCGCCGTACGGCGTCCACGAACTGGTCCGCGTCGAAGACCCGGTCCTTCAGCAGATACCCCACCCCGCCGCTGCCGTCGGCGAGCAACTCCCGCGCGTACAGCTGCTCCACATGCTGCGAGAGAACCAGCACCGGCAGGCCGGGCTTCCTCCGGCGGGCCTCCAGCGCGCACTGCAGCCCCTCGTCGGTGTTCGTCGGCGGCAGGCGGACGTCGACGACGGCGACGTCCGGCTCCAGCTCGGCCAGCGCGCGGGCCAGCTCGGGCCCCGTCTCCACAGCTGCCGCTATCTCGAAGTCGTAGGCCTCCAGAAGCCGGACCAGGCCGTCGCGCAGCAGGAACAGGTCTTCGGCTAGGACAACGCGCAAGGGATCTCCATGGTGACCATGGTGGGACCGCCCGCGGGGCTGCTGACGGCCAGGACGCCGTCGAATGTACCCAGTCGCCGCTCGATTCCGGCGAGCCCGGAACCGGTCCCGATCACCGCGCCGCCCTTGCCGTTGTCGGTGACGGTGATGCGCAGCATGCCGTCGGTGTGGTGCAGGTCGATCCAGATCCGGTCGGCGTCCGCGTGCTTGACGGCGTTGGTGAGCACCTCGCTGACCGCGAAGTAGGCCGCCGACTCCACCGGCGCCTCCGCCCGCCCGGACAGCTCCACGTTCACCTCGGAGGCGACCGGCAGCCGCAGCGCCAACGCCCGTACGGCGTCGCCCAGTCCGCGCTCGGCGAGCACGGGCGGGTGGATGCCGCGCACGAGGTCGCGCAGCTCGTCGAGCGCGTCGACGGAGGACCGGCGGGCCTGCGCGACGAGCTGCTTGGCCTTCTCCGGGTCCTTGTCGACCAGCATCTCGATGGTCCCGAGGTCCATACCCATGGCCACCAGCCGCGCCTGCGCCCCGTCGTGCAGATCCCGTTCGATACGGCGCAGCTCGGCGGCGGAGGTGTCCACGGCGTCCTGCCGGGTTTCGGTCAACACCCTTACGCGCTCGGCAAGTTGGCCCTGATTGGAGGCGAGGACGGCATGGGTGAGGCGGAAGTGGAGCTGGAATGCGGGCACGGCGTACCGGTGGGCGACGACGAGCAGGACTGCACCCAGGGCGCCCGCACCCAGCGCGGACGTCTGGTCGCTGACCGGGACGAAGCCGTACCAGTACGGCCCGTACTCGCCGTACGGCCCGCCCGTCATGGTCCGCCACAGCCCGGCCGCCAGCGCGAAGCCCTCCAGCGGGTAGAGCACCAGCACGGCCGGCAGCAGCGCGGTCACGAATCCGGCCGTCATGTCCACCGGCAGCCAGCGCAAGTCCCGCCAGGTCGCCGGGTCGCCCAGCATCCCGAAGGTGCGGGCCCACGGGTTGGCGTCCTTCGCCAGCGGCCGGTACGCCGGCGCAATCCGCACCCCGCCCCACTCGGCCGCGAGGACCCGCCGCCAGTCGGCGAACGCCCGTACCCCCGTCAGCACCCAGGGTGTCGTGACGATGCCGACGCCGATGGGGATGAGCGCGATGGACACGAGGGACAGGACGAAGCACACGACGGCGCCCGGCAGCGAGACCAAGGCCAGCGCCAGCCCCCGTACGGCCGCGAGTCCCATGCCCCGCGCCCGTGTTCGCCGGTCGCCGTCGGTGCCGCTCTTCGTGTCGTAGGTCATGGCGTCAGTCTCACCCAGCCGGCGGCGCGGGTCACTGGGCCGGGGTCCCGGTCAGGGGGTGGTGCCAGATACACCCCCGCCCGCGAGGACCTTGGCCTCCACCTCCGGGTCGAGCCCTTTCGCCGTCCGGTCCGTCCGCCGGGGTGCCGTGCCGCCGATGTCCTGGAGCCAGGCCCAGGTGTCGGCGACGGTCTCCTCGACCGGCCGGCACCGCAGTCCCGTCGCGACCGCCCGGGACACGTCGGCGGCGTGCAGCGCGTCGTGCATGTCCGTGCCCGGCGGCACCCACACCGGCAACTCCGTCCACGGCTCGATGCCCGCGTCGAGGATCACCTCGGGCTCGGTCCACCGCAGCTCCGCCGTCCCGCCCACCACAGCCGCACACGCGTCGAGGAACGTGCCCATGGTGGCGTGCCCCTGCGGGCTCATCAGGTTGTACGGTCCGCTCAACTCCTGTTCCGCCGCCCCCAGGATCCAGTCCGCGAGATCACGGACGTCGGCATACTGGAGCGGCAGGTCGCGCGGCCCCGGCGCCAGTACGGGCCCGCCACGGGCCATCCGGGTCAGCCACCACGGCAGCCTGCCGACGTTCTCGTACGGGCCGATGAGCAGCCCAGCCCGTACCAGCACCGAACGGTCCGCGCCGAACTCCTCGACGACGGCCAGCTCCCCGCCCCGCTTGTCCCGCAGGTAGTCGGTGTGTTCGGCACCGGCCTCGGCACCCTCGACCAGCGGCGCGTCCTCGCCGTAGCCCGCGGGCGGGGCCCACGCGTACACCGAGCAGCTCGACACGTACACATACCGCCCGGCGCGGCCCCGCAGCAGCCGCGCCGTGTCCCGCACGGCACGCGGCGCGGCCGACCAGGTGTCCACGACGACGTCCCACTCGCCCTCCGCATCGGCGAGGGCGGCGAGCCCGTCGGGCGCGGTGCGGTCACCGTGCAGCGACCGCACCCCGGTCGGCGGCTCGTGCCGCCCCCGGTGGAAGACGGTCACGTCCCAGCCGCGCCCCACGGCCGCCTCCACGACGGCCCGCCCCGCGAACTCCGTACCACCCAGCATCAGAAGCCTCATACGGCCGACTCTGCACGGTACGGGCGCGGGACGGAACAGGACTCTGCCGTCAGCAGAAGATCAGGGGAGGCGGCCGCGACGGCTCAGCGCCCGACCGGCGGGGTGTACTTGTACCCCACCCGCCGCACCGTGCGGATGGTGTCCCGGTGCTCGGCGCCCAGCTTGCGGCGCAGCCGGGCGATGTGGACGTCGACGGTACGGCCGTCGCCCACGTGCCCGTATCCCCACACCGTGGTGACCAGCTGGTCGCGGGTGTGCACCCGGTGGGGGTTGGCCACCAGATGGGCGAGCAGCTCGAACTCCAGGTAGGTGAGGTCGAGTTCCTGCCCGTCGACCGCGGCGGTACGCCGTACGGCGTCGACGGTGACGAGCGGGTCCCCGCCGGTGTCGGGGACGGGCGCGACCGGCGGCTGCTGGTCGGCCGGGACGAGCACCAGGTAGCCGATCATCGGCGGCTGGCCCGGAAGCGTGGGCAGGGAGTGCGGGGGAGCGGGCAGCCAGGTGGCGCCCGGCGGCAGCAGGTCCGCGACGTCGATCACCTCGTCCCGGTCCACGGCACGCAGATGATGCCGCGAACCGTTCGGGGAGGCGAGGGTGGCGGCGTTGGACAGAGAACGAGTGGTCGCCATGAGAGGTCAGCTCTTTCGCGCGAGAGGTCCGCTGGGAAGACGTACGTCGTTTCGCGCTGGCCGAAGGCCGGAAGGTTACGGCTTTACAGGGCCCGCGCGTTCACCGCGCGGCAACACACCCGGTCGAAGTCGTGGTGCTGACGGGAAGGCCAGAAGGGCTCGAGGTCATGGCGACCCGTCGCGGAGTACTTCTGGAAGCTGGCCATGGCCCCATTGAAGCAGACACTCGCCCCCGGCGGGACCCTCGTCTCATCAGACGCGAAGGGGCGCCCACCGTCCCGGCGGGCGCCCCTTCGGGAACTACTGGGCACGATCAGACCTGTCCGGCCTTCTCCAGCGCGGCACAGCAGGTGTCGACGAGCAGACGGGTCACGACGTACGGGTCGACGTTGGCGTTGGGACGCCGGTCCTCGATGTACCCCTTGCCGTCCTTCTCGACCTGCCACGGGATACGAACCGAGGCGCCGCGGTTCGACACACCGTAGGAGTACTCGTTCCACGGGGCGGTCTCGTGCAGACCGGTCAGGCGGTCGTCGATGCCGGCGCCGTAGTTCTTGACGTGGTCGAGCGGCTTGGAGCCCTCACCGAGCGACTCGCACGCGGTGATGATCGCGTCGTAGCCCTCGCGCATCGCCTTGGTGGAGAAGTTGGTGTGCGCACCGGCACCGTTCCAGTCGCCCTTCACCGGCTTCGGGTCCAGCGTCGCGGCGACACCGAAGTCCTCGGCGGTGCGGTAGAGCAGCCAGCGGGCCACCCACAGCTGGTCCGACACCACGAGCGGGGCCAGCGGGCCGACCTGGAACTCCCACTGGCCGGGCATGACCTCGGCGTTGATGCCGGAGATGCCCAGGCCCGCGGCGAGGCAGTTCTCCAGGTGCGCCTCGACGACGTCACGGCCGAAGATCTCGTCGGCGCCGACACCGCAGTAGTAGCCGCCCTGCGGGGCCGGGAAGCCACCCTTGGGAAAGCCGAGCGGGTAGCCGTCCTGGAAGAACGTGTACTCCTGCTCGATGCCGAAGATCGGCTCCTGGGCGGCGAACTTCTCGGCGACCTCGACGAGCGCGGCACGCGTGTTGCTGGCGTGCGGCGTCATGTCGATGTTCAGGACCTCGCACAGGACGAGGACGTCGTCACCGCCGCGGATCGGGTCCGGGCAGGTGAAGACCGGCTTGAGCACGCAGTCCGAGGCGTGCCCCTCGGCCTGGTTCGTGGAGGACCCGTCGAAGCCCCAGATCGGCAGCTCGGCACCCTTGGCGTCGTCGGCCAGGATCTTGGTCTTCGAACGGAGCTTGGCCGTCGGCTCGGTGCCGTCGATCCAGATGTACTCAGCCTTGAAGGTCACGGGCCACATCCTTCGGGGGTGGGTCTAGGCGCGTATTGCGGGCGCTGCGGCGCTGCGGCACTGAGGCGCCGCGCTACAGGAGCTTGTCAACAGGCGATTTCCCGGCCATTGCTCGAATGTGAACCCCGTGTTACCTGGTGTTGGTGTGGCCCGTTTCACGCTGTGAGCGCCCATCCGCGGCATCCGGCGCAGCCTGGACGGAGCACACGGCCGACTCGTATGCGATGGGAGTGAACGAAGCACCTGCAGGCACACGCACGAGGGCCCTGCCGCTCGTGGCCGCGAGCAGCAGGACCCTCCCCCACTCTCGAAATGCGCTCGAGCGGGGGGACCCCCGTCACCTACGAGGTGACTACCGAGGCTTCACCCCACCTTCTCGATCAGCGCTCGGCGAATGAGGAACTTGCCGGGCTCACGCACCTGCTCGAAGGCCGCGTTGTTGAGCAGCGCACAGCTGCCGGAGACCGAGGTGACCTCCACCGTCGTGGACTTGTTGTTGTCCAGGTTGGTGACCTTCAGCTTCGTACCGGCCGGGAACTGGCTGCTGGACGCGGCCGGCGCCCCGCCCTCGCCGGAGAGCGTGACGGTCGACCCGTTGCAGACCTGCTGCCCCGAGGCCGCGGCACCGCCGCCGTCCCCCGCGTTGCCGGCCTCGCCGGCACCCGCGTTCCCGGCATCCCCGGCACCTGCGTCGCCGGCACCTGCGTCACCCGCACCTGCGTCACCGGCACCTGCGTCACCGGCACCTGCTTCACCGGCACCCTCCGCGGGAGCGCTCGGCGCCGGCTGCGAAGCCTGGGAGTCCTGAGCCGACTCCCCAACCCCACACCCGGACGCCTCCTGCTGGACCTTGATCTGCGCGATGACCGCCTCACGGTTGGCGATCCGCGCCTCGGACTGCGCGTCCGGATTGGCCCGTTGTCCCTCGATGAACCGCTCGTTGTTGCCGAGCGCGGTGGCGAGCCCCTGACAGACGGTCGACTCCGCGGCGGACTTGACGGTCGGCGTCTGCGAGGCGTTCGAGGTGCTCGCCATGACGAAGGCGCCGCCTCCCGCCACCGTTGCCGCACTCACCAACAGCGCGAGCTTCTTCTTCGTATTGAGAGTTCTCCTACGCGACATGCGCGCCTCCTGAAGAGCTAGGGGAGCGTACGTCGCTATGTACGAGATGCCGAACGAAGTTACTCAGTGGTCACGGGAGTTGGCCCAAGTAACCTACGTCACACCTCGCCTGATGGCCCGTCAGTTCACCCGTCAGCCCTCCCGGGACAGCGCGTCCCGCACGGCGTCATCGGTGCGCGCGACAACGGCCGTACCGTCCTCCGCGGTGATGATCGGCCGCTGGATCAGCTTCGGATGCTCGGCCAGGGCCTTGACCCACCGCTCCCGGGAGTCGGCGTCCCGCGCCCACTCCTTGACCCCGAGCTCCTTGGCGACGGCCTCCTGGGTCCGCGTGATGTCCCACGGCTCCAGTCCCAGCCGATCGAGCACCTCCCGGATCTCGTCCTCGCCGGGCACGTCCTCCAGATAGCGGCGGACGGTGTAGTCGGCCCCCTCGGCGTCGAGCAACGTGAGGGCGCTACGGCACTTTGAACAGGCCGGATTGATCCAGATCTCCATGCCGCTCACCGTATCCCGAGTCATCCGTGTTCGAATTTTCCGGCGTCTCACGCACACCTCCCGAACCCGGCGTGACATGACGCCAATTTCATTGCTGACCAGGGGATTTCATGGACGTCTGGCACCCCCTGATTGTCAGTGCCAGGTACTAAACTGGAGTCAGTGTTCGAGAGCGTCGCCGGGAACCGCCGGCGCTCCACCGCGACAGGAGGATGCCTGTGCCCGCTGCCGCACTGAAGGCGAAGCCCACCCAGTCCACCGCCAAGCACCCGGTCCTGCTGGACCTGCCGTACGCGCCCTTGGAGAAGCGGCCGCTGCCGCCGGGCCGTCCGCGCGAGTGGTACGTCACCCACAACCGCCGCCTCAAGGCCCTGCGCCTGGCGATCGCCCTGCTCGACTCGGGCGTCCTCATGCCGAACCAGGCCCGCAACGAGACGATCCGAAGCACCGCGCAGACGATCGGCGTCCACCCCCCGTCGGACACGACGTGCCACATGGTGCGGGCGCTCATGAGGTACTCGCGGTAGTCGGCGCAGCCGGGTGCCCTCGACGTCGAGGGCACCCGGAGAGCCCGGAACGATCCGGCACCATCCCTTACGCGGACAACTCCCGCTCCAGCGGCGTCCGAAACCGAGGCGTCACGCGGGCCGCCCCCACCCATCCCCGCAACGCCTCCGCCTCCATGGCGACCGCGGCCTCCACCGCCTGCCGCTCGGCACCCCCCGGATCCTCCAGCAACCGCCAGACGATCTCCCCGTCCCGGCGCTGGGCCCACCCGCCCACCACCCGTCCGTTCCACCACACCGTCGGCCCCACATTGCCGCTCCGGTCGAACAGCGACGGCCACAGCTCCGGCGCCAGATACCACTCCCGCCGCTGCCACCCCATCGCCGTGGGGTCGAGCCCCGGCAGCAACGCCGCCCACGGCTCCGCGGGCCCGGCCACCGGACCGTCGTCGCCGTCGAGGACGTACCCCGTCCCCTCGTCCAGGGCCACGGCCTGCGCCCCGATCGCCGCGAGCGCCCGGCGCACCTCGGTGACCCGCCACCCTGTCCACCACTTCAGGTCGGCCTCCGTCGCGGGTCCGCACGCCGCCAGCCAGCGCCGGACCAGCTCCGCCTGTGCGCCGGCCACGTCCAGCTCGGGATGCTCGGGTGCCAGTGCCCACCGGAACTGCGAGGACGTCCAGGAGCCCAGCGGCCGCCCCCGCACGACCTTCCCCTCGACGCCCAGCACCCGCAGCAGCCGCGTCGAAACGGTGTGCACGCCCTCGTAGCTCTTCCCGGCCCCGTACACGAACTGCTCGCGCAACCGCGGCTCGTCCTGGGCGAGTTCGGCCGCCGTCGCCTGCCCGCGCCGGGCCAGCGCGGCGAGCGCCGACTCCTCGACCTCCGCGAGCCAGGCCGCGTCCGGCGCCCCCGCCGCGGCCATGTGCTTGACCAGCGTGGCCCGCTCCCGGGCGGCCACCGCGAGGCCGGTCGAGGCGTGCACGACGGCCGTCAGTCCGGTGGGGAACACGAACACGGTGTGCCGCATGCCGTGCATCCGGACCAGCGCCCGCTCCTCGTACAGCGCCCGCTCGGTCTCCGCGACGGTCTTCCCGGGCTCCGCCAGCCGTGCCCCCACGGCCAGGTACACGGTCGCCGGATCGGTGCCGTGCAGCGCGACCAGGGACTCGGCGACGTCCTCCGGGCGCCCGGCCCGGGCCGCCCCGGCCAGCCGATGCCGCAACCCCAGCCGGGCCCGCCGCTCCGCCACCCCGATGTACCGCAGCCCGTCACCCATCCCGGCCTCCACCCGTCATGCCGTCACACAGCCAGTGACTGCATCTTCCCGGACCCCACTGACAACGGCCCTCGCACCGGTCATGCCCCCGGGCCCGCCCGACCGCCCGGGATGCGCCCGCGTCACCCGATTGCCGTACCCGGCATGCACACACCCCCGCCCCCGCCTTCACTGCGATCAGGAGGGTGACGAACCGGGTGACCGGCTGAAGAGCCGGGGGACGGACCGGGTGGCGGACTTCGCCCGAGTGTGCGGCGGCAGCGGGAGGTGCGATGGGCAGGCGTGGCATACGGCGGCCGGTGCACGGGACGGCCGTGGACAGAAACGCGTCCTCGTGACGACCCCCATGACGCCGGCCGAGCGGGCCCGCCGCGGCAAGGCCGCCCGAAAGCACCTGTCCCGCTCCGCCCACGCCTCCTGGGTCCCCTCCGTCGACCGGCCCGACCCCGTCGCCGTACTGGAACGCCAGGGCCGCGACCGGCTGCCGGAGCTGCTGCCGATCAGGTACGGCCGGATGACGGCCTCGCCGTTCGCCTTCCTGCGCGGCGCCGCCGCCGTGATGGCGGCCGACCTCGCCGCCGCCCCGCACACCGGCCTCACCGTGCAGCTGTGCGGCGACGCCCACCTGCTCAACTTCGGCCTGTACGCCTCACCGGAACGCTCCCTGCTGTTCGACCTGAACGACTTCGACGAGACGTTCTGCGGCCCGTTCGAGTGGGACGTGAAACGGCTCGCCACCTCGGTCGCCGTGGCCGCCCGCGAGATCGGCCACCCGGACGCCAAGGCCGGCCGCGCGGCCCTGGAGGCCGTGACCGCGTACCGCACCACGATCCGGCGGCTGGCCCAGCTCGGCGAGCTCGCCGTCTGGCACACACGCATCGACGGCCGGCAGCTCCTGCCCCTGGTCCGCTCCACCCGCGACCGCCGCCGAGTCGAGGCCAGCCTCGGCCGCGCCCGCCGCCGCACCAGCATGCGCGGCTTCGACAGGCTGACCGAGATCGTCGACGGACGTCGGCGCATCATCGACGACCCGCCGCTCCTCGAACGCGCGGGCACTTCCGACATGGCCGCACTGCGCAAGATCTTCAGCGACTACCGCTCGACCCTCTCCGAGGAGCGCCGCCTGCTCCTCGACCGCTACCGCTTCATGGACGCGGCCCGCAAGGTCGTCGGCGTCGGCAGCGTCGGACTGCGCTGCTTCATCGTGCTGCTCGCCGGCCGGGACACCGACGACCCGCTGTTCCTCCAGATCAAGGAGGCGCGGCCGTCCGTCCTGGAGGAACATCTGCCCAGCGGGCCCTACGTCCACCCCGGCCATCGCGTCGTCGCTGGCCAGCGTCTGATGCAGGCGGCCGGCGACGTCTTCCTCGGCTGGATGTCGGGGCCGCAGGGCCGTGCCTTCTACTGGCGCCAGCTACGCGACATGAAGGGCTCCACGGACGTCGCCGGCATGAGCCCGGAGGACCTGCTCGCCTACGCCCGCCTGTGCGGCACCACCCTCGCCCGCGCCCACGCCCGCTCCGGCGACCGCATCGCCATCGCCGGCTACCTCGGCAGCGCCGGCACCTTCGACCGCGCGATCACCGACTTCGCCCTGGCCTACGCGAACCAGACACTCAGGGACCACACGGCCCTGGGCGCCGCCGTCGGCGCCGGGGTAGTCAGGGCGGCGCCCGGGGTCTGAGCACCGCCGTACGGCTCGGGCGGCGCCGTCAGCCGTACGACTCCAGAACCCCTTCCACGTACGCCGTCAGCCGCTCACCCAGCACCTCCGGCGTCAGCTCGGTCCGCCCCAGCTCACGCCAGGGGCCGGCGAGTTTCGCCGCGTCGGGGGCGTAGGCGAGGGCGTCGATCAGCCGCCAGTACAGGTGGTCCTCCCCGTCGGCGAGCCGTCGTCCGCCGTGCGCCTCGTAGCGGTCCCGGAAGCCGAGGCCGTGCTCCGGTCCGTGGAGCAGCGCGAGCGCGGTCGAGCAGTGGGCGACGTCGAGGTCGGCGGGCCCCCACGAGGTCTCCACCCAGTCGACGACCCCGCTGATCCGGCAGTCCTCACCCGTACCCCGGAAGAGCACGTTCCCCGGGTGGAAGTCCCGGTGCAGGAAGCACCCTTCATACGCCGGAGGCTCCTGCCGGATCACCTCCACGGCCCGCTCCCACAGCCCTCCCGACGGCGTCCGCACCCGCTCCGCCGATGTCCACGCCTGGTACGGCCGCGGGCGCTCGTCCGGTACGACCTGGTGGATCGCGGCGAGTTGGGCCGCCAGCAGGTCCAGGCGCCGGTCCAGGTCCTCGTCGTCCACCCGCACCCGGCCCGGCAGGTGCGACATCAGCAGCGAGGGGTGGTCGCAGTGCTCGGCCGTGGCGTCGACCGCGATCAACTCGGGTGCGGGGACGCCATCCTGAGCGGCGAGCAGGGTCAGGACCGACGCCTCACGGGTCAGCAGCCCCGGCGCGTGCCTGCGGAAGAAGGGCTTCACGAACGCACGCAGCGCGAGCGCGGAGCCGTCGTCGAGGGTGAGCCGTCGCATCTGCGAGCTCCAGCCGCCCTTCGCGAAGGAGGTGTCGGCGACCGTCCGCCCCTGCGGCACCTGCTTGGCCAGCCACGACCGGGTGGCCGTCCACCCCCGGTCGCCCAGGCCGGTCACCACCGCCGTCACGAACTCCCGCCGGTCCTCTGCATGTTCCTGGAACCACATCCCCAGCATGTGTTCCGAGCCCGGCACCTCGAACCGTGTGAACTGGGCGTGCGCGGCCAGCGCGTCCTGGACGGCCTCCGTCACCTCCGGCGGGATGATCGCGTCCGTCCCCGGCACCGCGAGCACCGCCCGGCCCTCGTACGCCCGCAGAACATCGAGTGCGGGCGCCCCGCGCCAGCCGTCCGGCCGACGGATGATCTCGCTGAACCGTCCGTTCCCCTCGCCGAACGGCACATCCCAGGCCTCCTGGGCGTACACGGCGGGCGCGCACAGCCCGATCGCCGCCACGCGCTTCCCGTAGTGCGCGACGAGGTCTGTCACCGTCTGTCCGCTCATGCTGAACCCGACGAGGATCAGCGGACCGTCCGCCGGGACACGCGCGTCGATCACGGAGACCGCTTGCTCGAAACGCCTTCGCAGGCTCAACTCCCTCAGTTCACCGCTGCTTTCACCGTGCCCCGAGAAGTCGAGGGCGAGCCCGTGGCAGCCGCGGGACACGAACTCGGCGAGCAGCGGGAGCAGCCGTTCCTTGTTGCCGATGCCCGCGCCGTGCAGCAGGACGGCGGTGGCCGCTTCCGCACCGCCGGCGGCACCGCCGTACACGCCGCTGAGCAGTTCGCCGTCGTGGGTGTGTGTGAAGGAGAGGAGCTCGGTCATGTGCCCCATTCACTCACAGTGGCCACCGGCCGAACTCGGGCCCCTAGAAAAGGAGATGCACGCCGCGTGACCGCCTCCCTACCCTGGACATGCGTAACGGAGCAGTTCACGCCGCTTTTCGCAGGGCGGGCGTCACCCTGCGGACTCGGGGCTACTCTCTACGCACCGACGGACGGTCGCCATCCCCCAGCGACGCCCCGCCGGGGACATTCACGCACCGCTCAGTACCGACCCACGTTCACGGAGGCCCGTGATGGGCACCATCGTCATGTCCGGGACCGTCGTCCTGGTGATCCTTGGATTCGGAAACCACGTCTACTGGCTGGCCGCGGTCGCTGTGCTCTTCCTCTACCTCCAGTACGGCCGGAGCCTCTCCGCGCCGAGCGGCAGGCCCGGGGGAGGGGCCGGCGGAGGGCCCTCTGGGGGCTCCATGCCCGCGGACTACCGCTCCTACCGCGACCGGCGCGACATGCAGGCCAAGTGGGAGCGCCGCTACCGCCGCGAGCGCCCCCTGGAGTCCCGCCGTCAGGAGCGCGAGAAGAGCAAGTGAGACCACCTGTGGTGGTGACCCGAGGTCGAGGGTGCTCCCCGGTCACAGGCCGGGGGCACCCCACACCGGGAACCAGCGGTTCAGGTCCTGCTCGATCCGCAGGTCGCCCGCCAGCGCGGCCTTGACCCTCAGCTCCAGCGGGTTGTCGCGCCGCTCCGCCGCGCCGGGCAGCGGCGCGAAGGGGTAGAAGGTGCCGCGCTTGTAGAGATAGACGAGCGCGAGCCTGCGGCCCTTGTCGTCCTCGAACCCCGCCAGCGAGCACAGCAGCTGCGGGCCGAAGCCGTTGACCTCCATCGCGCTGTTCACCGCGTGCAGGTCGTTGACCAGCTCCGGCAGCTGCTCGGGAGCACGCCGGGAGACCAGCCACGAGTAGCCGTAGCCGTCCCGCGTCAGCTGCACCGGCCGGCCCTCGCGCTCGGCGTCCGCGTCCAGCAGCGCCTGCACCTCGCGGTGCGTCTGCTCGAAGACCGCGCCCTCGACCGTGGCGAAGCACACCGCCCCGCTCCCGGTCGGCCGGAACCCGGCCGCCGCCTCCAGTGTGATCGCCGCCGACGGCAGCCCGAAGAGCTGGTCGAGATCGGGCTCGACCGGCTTCGTACGGCCCAGCAGAATGTCCAGCAGCCCCATGCTCACGCCCCTCCGGGAGCCGCCGCCTCACCCAGCTCTGCGGAGATCCGCCCCAGCTGGTCGAGCCGCTGCTCCAGGCTCGGGTGGGTCGAGAACAGGCGGGCGATGCCGGGCTCGCGGCCCAGGGCCGGCGTGAAGTAGAAGGCGTTGAAGGCCTGTGCCGTCCGCAGGTCCTTGGTCGGGATGCGGGCGATGTCGCCGGAGACCTTGGTGAGCGCGGAGGCCAGCGCCGAGGGCCGCCCGGTGAGCAGCGCCGCGGCCCGGTCGGCGGCCAGCTCCCGGTACCGGGACAGGGCCCGGATCAGCACGAAGCTGAGCGCGTACACGGCCGCGGACACGCCCATCACGGCGGCGAAGATCACGGCGGTGTTCTGATCCCGGCGCCCGCCGTCGAACAACTGCGAGTAGAAGGCGAACCGTACGATCAGCCCCGCGATCACGCCCAGGAACGAGGCGACCGTGATCACGGCGACGTCCTTGTGCGCCACGTGCGACAGCTCGTGCGCGAGCACACCTTCCAGCTCGTCCGGCTCCAGCCGCCGCAGCAGGCCCGTGGTCACACAGACCACGGCATGATCGGCATTTCGCCCGGTGGCGAACGCGTTCGGCATGTCCATCTCCGACACGGCGACCACGGGCTTGGGCATGTCGGCGATGGCGCACAGCCGGTCGACGACCCCGTGCAGCTCGGGATACTCCTCCCGCTCCACGACCCGCCCCCGCATCGCGAACAGCGCGACCCGGTCGGAGAACCAGTACTGCGCCCCCAGCAGCGCCGCCGCCACGACCACGACGAGCACCCAGGACTTCAGCAGAAAGATCAACGCGACGACGAACGCCACGTACAACAACCCGAGCAGAAACAGCGTGAGCCCCATACGGGCGGTCAACCGCCGATCACTCCGGAACCGGCTCTGCATCTCGCATCACCCCGCGCACTCAGGCACTCGTCCCACTGCCCAGTGTGCACCCGGTGACGCCCATGAACGGGTCGTGATCGGCCCCAGGGCCGGCAAAGGTCAGGCGAGCGCGGGACCGGCGGAGGACCTAGTAGCCCGCGCGGAAGTTGATGTAGCCCAGCAGCACGATCACTCCGGCGACGCAGCCCAGCACGATCGCCGTGGACACCAATCCCGACCTGCGCTGCCGCCGTGCCACATGATCGGGCTCACCCCGGAACGGCACCGGCCCGGGCGGGTTCTCCTTCCAGCGCGCGGCGAGCATACGGGCCCGCGCCGAGGGCTCCTTGTGCTCGGCGTTGTCCGCCCACTTCAGGTCGAACTCGCGTTCTTGATCGTCGTGTTCGTGCCGCTCCGGCATCCCGTCCACCCCCGTGTCGTCCATCGGCAGAGGAAGAATAGAACAAACGCCCGCGCCCCCGCTGTCAGTGCAACAGCGGGGGCGCGGGCGCTATGCCTCGGTGCCTGAATCAGGCGTCGATCACACGTCGAAGTACATCTCGAACTCGTGCGGGTGCGGACGCAGCTGCAGCGGGGCGATCTCGTTCGCGCGCTTGTAGTCGATCCACGTCTCGATCAGGTCCGGCGTGAAGACGTCGCCCTGGAGGAGGAACTCGTGGTCGGCCTCGAGGCGGTCGAGGACGGCCGGGAGGGAGGTCGGGACCTGGGCGACGCCTGCGTGCTCCTCGGGAGCCAGCTCGTAGAGGTCCTTGTCGATCGGCTCGGCCGGCTCGATCTTGTTCTTGATGCCGTCCAGACCCGCGAGGAGCAGGGCCGAGAACGCCAGGTACGGGTTGCCGGAGGAGTCGGGCGCGCGGAACTCGACGCGCTTGGCCTTCGGGTTGGAGCCCGTGATCGGGATACGCATCGCGGCGGAGCGGTTGCGCTGCGAGTACACCAGGTTGATCGGGGCCTCGAAGCCCGGCACCAGACGGTGGTACGAGTTCACCGTCGGGTTGGTGAAGGCGAGCAGCGACGGGGCGTGCTTGAGGATGCCGCCGATGTAGTAGCGGGCCGTGTCCGACAGGCCCGCGTAGCCGGCCTCGTCGTAGAAGAGCGGCTGGCCGCCCGTCCACAGCGACTGGTGCACGTGCATGCCCGAGCCGTTGTCACCGAAGATCGGCTTCGGCATGAAGGTCGCGGTCTTGCCGTTGCGCCAGGCGACGTTCTTCACGATGTACTTGAAGAGCTGCAGGTCGTCGGCGGCCGCGAGCAGGGTGTTGAACTTGTAGTTGATCTCGGCCTGGCCGGCGGTGCCGACCTCGTGGTGCTGGCGCTCGACCTGGAGGCCGGAGGCGGCCAGCTCCAGGGAGATCTCCGCGCGCAGGTCGGCGAAGTGGTCGACCGGCGGGGCCGGGAAGTAACCGCCCTTGTAGCGGACCTTGTAACCGCGGTTGTCCTCCAGCGCGCCCGTGTTCCAGGCACCCGCCTCGGAGTCGATGTGGTAGTACGCCTCGTTCTCGGCGGTCTTGAAGCGCACGCTGTCGAAGACGTAGAACTCGGCCTCGGGGCCGAAGTACGCGGTGTCGGCGATACCGGTGGAGGCGAGGTAGGCCTCCGCCTTCTTCGCCACGTTCCGCGGGTCACGGGAGTACTGCTCGCCCGTGATCGGGTCGTGGATGAAGAAGTTGATGTTGACCGTCTTGTCGCGGCGGAAGGGGTCGACGCGCGCGGTGGACAGGTCGGCACGAAGCGCCATGTCGGACTCGTGGATGGCCTGGAAGCCGCGGATCGAGGAGCCGTCGAACGCGAGCTCCTCGGCCGGGTCGAAGGCCGTGGCAGGGATCGTGAAGTGCTGCATCACGCCCGGCAGGTCGCAGAACCGGACGTCGATGAACTTGACGTCCTCGTCCGCGATGAACTTCTTGGCCTCGTCGGCGTTCTGGAACATCCAGCTCCTCCTACTCCCGACCCGTCGGTCCGGGGTGGTAGTTCGGTCGTGCGGCCAGTGCGGTGGCACACGCTGGCCTCGACCCTAGGGACGGGTGATTTCTCGGGCGTGACCCATTTGTTTCGCACACGTTAACCGGACATCCCCGACCTCCCCCCACCTGTCCACATCGCAAAACGGGCACAGTACCGTGGTCGCGTGGACAAGAGGCAAGCAATCGGATCCTGGCTCTCGGGCCCCCGCGCGGCCGCCGAGGACGCCGGTGTCGACTTCGGATACCGAGGTCAGCAGCTCGGACTTCCTGAGGAAGGACCGGGCTCCATCGCCCGCCCGGGACGCCGGCTCGGGGCACTGGCCGTCGACTGGGGCATCTGCGTCTTGATCGCATACGGTCTCATTACGGATGGCTACGGTCAGGCGACGAGCAACTGGGCGCTGCTGCTGTTCTTCCTGATGAGCGTCCTGACCGTGGGCACCGTCGGCTTCACCCCGGGCAAGCGCCTCTTCGGCCTGCGCGTGGTCGTCCTGGAGACCGGCAACGTCAACCCGCTGCGCGCCCTGCTGCGTACGGCCCTGCTGTGCGTCGCCATTCCGGCCCTGATCTGGGACCGCGACGGCCGTGGCCTGCACGACCGGCTGGCCCACACGGTCGAGGTACGGATCTGACCTCCGTACGCCTCGCATAAGTCGAACGTACTCCTCGGACCGGACGGGCCGCACCCGGCGATCCGCATACGGGGCTTGCATACAACGCTTCGCATACGACGATGGGGGCGCCCGGAGTGATCCGGGCGCCCCCATCGTCGTATGAGGGAGGTCAGCGGGCCTTCGGCCCGCCCTTCGGCAGCTTCATGCCCTTGGGCATCGGGCCCTTCGGCAGCGGCATGTTGCTCATCAGGTCGCCCATGGCCTTGAGCCGGTCGTTGGTGGCGGTCACCTGGGGGCCGGTCAGCACGCGCGGCAGCTTCAGCATGGTGGTCCGCAGCTTCTTCAGCGGGACCTGGCCCTCGCCCGTGCCCACGATCAGGTCGTGCACCGGCACGTCCGCGACGATGCGGTTCATCTTCTTCTTCTCGGCGGCCAGCAGGGTCTTCACCCGGTTCGGGTTGCCCTCGGCGACCAGCACGATGCCGGCCTTGCCGACGGCCCGGTGGACCACGTCCTGGCTGCGGTTCATCGCCACCGCGGGGGTCGTGTTCCAGCCCCGGCCGATGTTGTCCAGCACCGCCGCGGCGGCGCCCGGCTGGCCCTCCATCTGCCCGAAGGCCGCCCGCTCGGCCCGGCGCCCGAAGACGATCGCCGACGCGAGGAAGGCGAGCAACAGGCCCAGGATGCCGAGATAGATGGGGTGACCGATCAAGAAACCGATCGCGAGGAAGACACCGAAGGTGACGATTCCGACAGCCGCGAGTACAAGACCGATCTTCTTGTCGGCCCTGCGGGTCATCTTGTAGGTCAGAGCGATCTGCTTGAGTCGCCCGGGGTTCGCAGCGTCCGCTGCCGTGTCCTTCCTCGCCATGCCACGAAGTCTACGTGCCCCCGGGAGCGCCGACGACGGCAGTGCCGTGCCGGGCGCACGGGGAGCGCGGCGGGGTCAGGGACGGACCGTGGTGACCTGGTCCAGAACACGCTGCGCCTCGACCCGGTCCTTGGCGCGACGGCGGTCCTCCAGCACGGACGTCCAGGCGTTGCGGCGGGCGGTGCGCTGGCCGCTGCTCATCAGCAGCGACTCGACGGCACGCAGTGCAGTGGTGAACGACGGGATGGCGGTGGCGCGAACGGGCGCGGCCTGCATGGTGGAGGTCCCCCCTCGGGAATGGCGGCTTCGTGAGTGATGCACGGGGTGTACAAACAGGGTCACTGATTGGTGTTACCAGGGCGTGACCGACCGGTCAAACACCAATGAAACCTTGATGCGCGGCTCGAAACGCTTGACGCGGCCCTGACGTTCCCCCTATCTGCGGGGACGTCCAGGACCGCGTCAATCGGCCGCTGCCGAAGGGCAGTTGCTTGTGCGCAGGTTCACATGAACCGAGTGGCACTCCGTGCCATCAGACGGCCTGCGAGGCGACGTAGGAACCCCGCTTCTCGATGGCCATCTGGTAGAGGCGTCCGGCACGGTACGAGGACCGCACCAGCGGGCCGGACATCACGCCGGAGAAGCCGATCTGCTCGGCCTCGTCCTTCAGCTCCACGAACTCCTGCGGCTTGACCCAGCGCTCCACCGGGTGGTGGCGCACGGACGGGCGCAGGTACTGCGTGATGGTCACCAGCTCGCAGCCCGCGTCGTGCAGCTGCTGGAGCGCCTCGCTGATCTCCTCGCGGGTCTCGCCCATGCCGAGGATGAGGTTGGACTTGGTGACCAGGCCGTAGTCGCGGGCCTCGGTGATGACCTTCAGGGAGCGCTCGTAGCGGAAGCCGGGGCGGATGCGCTTGAAGATCCGGGGCACCGTCTCGACGTTGTGCGCGAAGACCTCGGGGCGGGAGGCGAAGACCTCCTGCAGCAGCTCCGGCACGGCGTTGAAGTCGGGGGCGAGCAACTCGACCTTGGTGCGGCCGGCCTCGCGCTCGGCGGTCTGCTGGTGGATCTGGCGCACGGTCTCGGCGTACAGCCAGGCGCCGCCGTCCGGGAGGTCGTCGCGGGCGACGCCGGTGATGGTGGCGTAGTTCAGGTCCATGGTGACCACGGACTCGCCGACGCGGCGCGGCTCGTCGCGGTCGAGCGCCTCGGGCTTGCCGGTGTCGATCTGGCAGAAGTCACAGCGCCGGGTGCACTGGTCGCCACCGATGAGGAAGGTCGCCTCGCGGTCCTCCCAGCACTCGTAGATGTTGGGGCAGCCGGCTTCCTGGCAGACCGTGTGCAGGCCCTCGCTCTTCACGAGGTTCTGCATCTTCGTGTACTCGGGGCCCATTTTCGCCCGCGTCTTGATCCACTCGGGCTTGCGCTCGATGGGGGTCTGGGCGTTGCGGACCTCCAGGCGCAGCATCTTGCGTCCGTCCGGTGAGACTGCGGACACGTCGGCTCCCTGTGCTTCGATTCTTCGGCGTACACCAGGGTACGCCCGTGCTAACCAAGCCCTGCTGTCAGGCCAACCTCATCGCTCCGGGGCTGATTCCCGGCGTCAGGCGGTCGCCTTCTCGATCTCCCGCGGCTTCAGGTCCGCGTTCTCCACCACGTCGCGCAGATGCCGCTCGGCGACCGGCAGCACCTCCTCGATCGTGACGTCCCTGCCGAGCTCGGCGGCCAGCGAGGCGACGCCCGCGTCGCGGATGCCGCACGGGATGATCCGGTCGAACCACTTGTTGTCCGGGTTCACGTTCAGGGCGAAGCCGTGCATGGTCACGCCCTTCGCGACCCGGATCCCGATCGCCGCGATCTTGCGGTCCTCGCGCCGCTGGCCGGCGTTGGAGGGGGCGTACTCGGGGCCGTTCAGACGCGGGTCGAACTCGTCGTCCGTCAGGCGGGGGTCGAAGTCCAGCGCGAGTCCGCCGAACGACGGACGCTGTTCGACCGGGTCGCCCAGGACCCACACCCCGCTGCGGCCCTCGACGCGGGTGGTCTCCAGGCCGAACTCCGCACAGGTGCGGATCAGGGCCTCCTCCAGCCGCCGTACGTGGGCCACGACGTCCACGGGGCGCGGCAGCTTCTGGATCGGGTAGCCGACGAGCTGGCCCGGGCCGTGCCAGGTGATCTTGCCGCCGCGGTCCACGTCGATGACCGGCGTGCCGTCCAGGGGCCGCTCGTTGTCCGCCGTGCGCCGGCCCGCCGTGTACACCGGAGGGTGCTCGAGCAGCAGAACCGTGTCGGGGATCTCGTCCTCGAAGCGCGCCGCGTGCACCCGGCGCTGCTCGTCCCACGCCTGCTGGTACTCGACGGCGTCCACCCCGAACCCCATGCGCACGAACCGCAACTCACTCACGGCAAGCGCCTCCCTGGTGCCTAGAAGGTCGTAAGGCACAAAGAGTGCCTACGCCACTGTACGACCGGCTCGTTCGGGTGACGTCTCGCGGTCTGCGTCAGCCCGGTAGGGCAATCCTC
Organism: Streptomyces sp. NPDC055013; assembly: GCF_053608645.1. Lineage (NCBI taxonomy): Bacteria > Bacillati > Actinomycetota > Actinomycetes > Kitasatosporales > Streptomycetaceae > Streptomyces > Streptomyces sp. NPDC055013. Next base: position 109,223 of record NZ_JBSGVW010000008.1, on the reverse strand, counting down.
ACACGATCGGATGAATGGGCGGCGAAATGTGCGATCGGCTGCTTACTCTCCGCTACATTCGCGCCGTTCGAGCAGGCCAAAAGGGCTGCTCACCGGCAATCCGGGCACCCGCGGCCGCACGGCCCCGCAAGGCCCGAAAGGCAGGAGACCGCACCGCAGATGACGGAACGACCCGCGCAGCGCACTCCCAACCGCCAGCTCGCCGCGCTCATCGCAGAAGCGGGATTCTCCAACGCGGGTCTCGCCCGCCGGGTGGACCAGCTCGGCCTCGAACACGGGCTTGATCTCAGATACGACAAGACCTCGGTCACCCGCTGGCTGCGCGGACAGCAGCCACGCGGTACGACGCCCGCGCTCATCGCCGAGGTCTTCACGCGCCGCCTCGGCCGCCGGCTCTCCGCCCAGGACCTCGGCCTCGACGCCTGCGCGCCCGTGTACGCGGGGCTGGAGTTCGCCGCGACACCGGAAGAGGCCGTCGACATCGTCAGCGGCCTGTGGCGCAAGGACTCCGGCAGTCACGCCGAGCTGCGCAAGATCGCGTTCACTCCGGCCGGCCTCGTCGTGCCCAGCCGGGACTGGCTGATCGGCCGCGCCGACGAGAAGGTGGCCCGGGGTGAGGCGATCGCCCGCATCCCGGTGCAGGGCCGGCCGACGGCCGTACCCCGCCAGCGCGGGCAGGCCGAGCGCGGCCCCGGCCAGAAGGTCACCGGCGGCGACATCGCCGCGCTGCGCTCGGTCGGCGAGCTGTTCCGCTCCCTCGACGACATGTACGGCGGCGGCCACGCCCGGCAGGCCCTGGTGCGCTATCTGGAGCACGAGTGCGAGCCGATGCTGCGCGGCACCTACGGCGAGCAGACCGGCCGCCGTCTGTTCGCGGCCGCCGCGGATCTCACGAGGCTCGCGGGCTGGACGTCGTACGACATCGCGGCGCACGGGCTCGCCCAGCGCTACTTCGTGCAGTCGCTGCGGCTCGCGCAGGCGGCCGGTGACCGCGCGTTCGGCTCGTACGTCCTGGTCACCATGAGCCGCCAGGCCGTCTACCTCGGGCACGGCCGTGAGGCCGTCCAGCTCGCGCGCGTGGCCCAGCAGGGCGTGGGGACCAGCGCGCCGCCGGTCGTGCAGGCCCTGCTGCACGCGTGCGAGGCGCGCGGACACGGCGTACTGGGCGAGGTGCGCGCCTGCACCGCCTCCCTGGTGCGGGCCGAACGCGCCCTCGAAGCGGCCCGCCCCGTCGATGACGTCCCGCACTGGGCGCGCTTCTTCGACGAGGCGCAGCTCGCCGACGAGTTCGGCCACTGTCACCGGGACCTGCAGCAGTTCCGCGCGGCGGCGCAGCATGCCGAGCGGTCCCTGCAACTGCGCGCCCCCGCCTACGCCCGCAGCCGCCTCTTCTCCCGTGTCGTCCTCGCCTCCGCCCGCCTCGGCCTCGGCGAGCTCGACCAGGCCTGCGCGTTGGGCGCGGAGGCGGCGGGCGCTGCCGCGGAGATGCGGTCGGTACGGGCGGTCGAGTATGTCCGGGACTTCGAGCGGAGGCTGGAGCCGTATCGGGATGCGGCGCCGGTGCGGGGGTATCGGGACAAGGTCGCGGCGTTGGGGTAGGGGGCATCGCCGTGACTGCGACCGGAGGTGTGCCCTCTGTGGCCGCGTTGTGGCTGGTCGCGCCCGAGCGGCGGAGCCGCATTTCGACACAGCCCCGCGCCCCCGAGAAGGGGCGCGGGGTCCCCCGAGGCCTATGCGGCTGCCCGTAGCGGTTCCGCTCGGTGCAGGGAGCCCGCTGTCCCCAGGTCCGTCAGGATCGCCGCCGCGGCCCGGTGGGCCGAGTGCAGGGCTCCCTGGACCGTGCTGGTGTCGCGGTGGTCGCCGCAGACGTACAGGCCCGCCAGGAGGCGCACCGGGCGGCGCAGGTCGTGGGGCGGGCGCATCGCGGGGACGGCCTCCGGGGTGTGGTGCACGGCGAGGGTCTCCCAGCGTGCGGTGGAGGTGCCGTAGAGGCGGGACAGGTGCATCCGCACGGCCGTGTCGACGTCGGGCGGTGGCGTGCCGAGGACCGTCGACGACACGAGCGTGCGGCCCGCCGGTGCGCGGCTCGGGTCGATCTGGCTGATCACCGCCGTGTGCGCGACCGGGCCGCCCCGGTCCGCGTCGAGCAGCAGCGAGGCACCGGTCGCCGGCGGCTCGTCGGTCGTGTGGTGGACGACGGTCACCGGGTGGAAGTCCGGTACGCGCAGGCCCGGCAGCAGTTCGGCGGCGGTCCGTGCGTCCGTCGCCAGCAGGACGGCCCGGCAGCGGATCTCGCCGTGCTCGGCGGTGGTCACGGACGTCGTGGCGACCGACGTGACCCGCACACCGGTGTGCACGGTTCCCGGCGGCAACGCCCGTGCCAGCAGCTCCGGCAGCGCCTCGGCGCCGCCCTCGGGCACGCACATCCGTCCGCTCGCGAAGGAACGCAGCGCAAGATCCGCGCACCGGCTCGATGTCGTCAGCTCCGGGTCGCACAGCAGCGCGGCGAGCAGTGGCCGCAGGAAGCCGTCGATCGTGCGCGCCGGAACACCCCGCTCCGCGAGCGCCTGCGCGGCGGGCAACTCGGGGCGGGCCAGCAACCGTTCGACGGGAAGGCCGGCCAGCCGGGCGAGCGCGGCGCCGAGCCGGGCCTGGTCGACGGCCGTACCCAGCGGTGCGCCCGCGCGGACCCGCGGTATGGGCGTCTGTCCCGGAACTCCCCGTACGGGCCCGGTCCTCGGGGCGCTCGCCAGGGCGCGCACCACGTGGAGTGCGCCCCTCGCGCGCCGGGCGCTCAACGGGCTCGCCACCGCGCCCGCGCGATGCCGGCGCCCGTCGCTGTGCAGCAGTACGCCCGGCGCGAAGGTGCGCAGCGCCAGCGCGTCGAGCCCCGGTGTCAGCCGTAGCTCCGGATACGACGTCGACAGAAGCTGCCCGATCCGGTCGAGCCGGAACCCGTCGACCTTCTCGGTCGACATGCGGCCGCCCGGGTAAGGGGCGGCCTCCAGCACTGCGGTCCTCACTCCTGCGCTGGTCAGCCGATGTGCCGCGGAGAGTCCGGCGACCCCGGCTCCCACGATGACGACATCCGCCTGGTACGCGGGCTCAAGCACGTGCCCCTCCTCGAGGTTGCGCGGCCGGTGGAGACGTCATGCCCCCAACCGGCTCCGGGGATACCCGAGTTCGGGTCGAGGTTAGGGCCGTGATCGGTCAAAAACAGTCGCGCATGGGCAGAGCACGGTCGCACAGTGGTCGCATGCGGGCGCTCGGTGCCGCCCGATCGATACATGGCGGGTGCCCGGCTTGACCCTTCGATTACTTGGCGGCAGCTCGGATCGCCCCCTCGATGTCCGGGAACGCGAAGGTGAATCCGGACTCCAGCAGCCGCTTCGGCAGCACCCGTTGGCTGCCCAGCACATCCCCGGCCAACTCGCCGAGCACCGTCCGCAGCACCGGCTCGGGGACCGGGAAGGGCGTCGGCCGGTGCAGTACCCGCCCCATCGCCTCGGTGATCTCACGGTTCGTCAGCGGCTGCGGCGCCGTCACATTGAACGGGCCCGACAGATCGTCCCGGTCGATCAGATGCCGGATCGCGGCCACCTCGTCGTGCAGCGAGACGAACGACCAGTACTGCCGTCCGTCCCCCAGTCGTCCGCCGAGCCCCGCCTTGAACAGCGGGAACAGCCGCCCCCAGGCCCCGCCCTGCCGGGCCACCACCAGCCCCGTGCGCGGGAACACCGTCCGAACGCCCGCCTCCTGAGCGGGCGCAGCCGCGCCTTCCCACTCCACGGCCAGCGAGGGCAGGAAGCCCTCCCCGGGCGGGGCGCTCTCGTCGACGGCCCGCTCGCCGGTCTCGCCGTAGTAGCCGATCGCGCTGCCGTTCACGAACACCCGCGGCGGCTCGTCCAGCGACGCCATCGCCTTCGCCAGCGCCGCCGTACCCTGCACCCGGCCGCTCCGGAGCTTCGCCTTGTACGCATCCGTCCAGCGCCGCGAGCCCACGTTCGCGCCGGCCAGATTGACCACGGCGTCGCACCCGGCGAGCCCGGCCGTGTCCACGTACGTGCGCTCGGGGTCCCACCGGACCTCGTCCGCCGAGCCGGGTGCACGGCGCACCAGCCGCACCACCTCGTGCCCGTCCGCGACCAGCGACCGCACCAACGCGCTGCCGATCAGTCCGGAGGAGCCGGCCACCGCGATTCTTGAAAGTTCCATGACCTCAATCCTGCCGTTGACCACATAAAACCCCGGTCGGGTTCCCGGGCTCCGGTCGTAGGGTGACGCTCATGCCCGAGTCGTACAAAGCCCGTATACGCGCTGCTCTGCCCGATGACGAGGAAGAGCTGTCCCACCTCGACCGTGTCACGTGGTCGCCGATGCACGCGGTCGTGCCCGAACCGCGCCCGCCCTACCCGCCGTTCTTCTCCGAGCACCACGCCCCGGGCGACCATCTGGTCGCGGAACTCGACCGCCGTATCGTCGGCTACGTCCGCCTCGGCTTCCCCACTCCGCTCGCCTGTAACACCCACGTCCGGCAGATCCAGGGCCTCGCCGTCGCCGACGAGACCCGTGGCCTCGGCGTCGGCCGGGCGCTGATCCGGGCGGCCGTGGAGGAGACGCGCCGCAGGGGCGCACGCCGGCTCACCCTGCGCGTCCTCGGTCACAACACGCCGGCGCGCAAGCTGTACGAGTCCGAGGGGTTCGTGGTGGAGGGGGTGCTGCCCGAGGAGTTCTTCCTGGACGGGCGGTACGTGGACGATGTGCTCATGGGGCGCAGTCTCTGACACCGGCACCCCAGGGCCTCATGAGGTGACGAGCTCCCCCGTGTCCACCGCCGCCGTCGCGTCGGCCGCGCGCTTGGCGTCGGCGGCGACCTCGGCGACCGTGAGGACGTAGCCGGTCCGGTCGTCGGAGGTGGAGCGGGCGAAGACGACGCCGAACACCTTGCCGTCGGTGGTCAGGAGCGGGCCGCCGGAGTTGCCGGGACGGACGGTGGAGCGGATCGAGTAGATCTCGCGGGTGACGGTCTCGTCGTTGTAGATGTTCTGGCCGGTCGCCCGCACCCGGTTCGCGACCGTCGCCGCCTGGAGGTTCAGGTCGCCGTCCTGCGGATAGCCCGCAACGACCGCCGAGTCGCCGCGGGTGGCCTCGTCGTCGAACGACAGGACGGGGGCGCGCAGATCCGGGACATACAGCACGGCGACGTCCCGGTCCGGGTCGAAGAGCACCACCCGCGACTCGTACGACCGCCCGACGCCGCCGACCCGGACGCTGGGTGCGTCGATGCCGGCCACCACATGGGCGTTGGTCATCACGTGCTGCGGGGAGTAGACGAAGCCGCTGCCCTCGCGGCCCTGGGTGCCCGCGGTGCCCTCGATCTTGACCGTGCTGAGCTTGGCGGCGTTCGCAGCGGCCGTCGTGACGCTGTCGCCGGAGGGCTCGGCGACCTCGGCGGTCGACTCGTTCTCGAAGGGGTTGAAGACCTGCGGGAAGCCTGCTTCGGTGAGCGCGGAGGTGGCTCCTGAGAACCAGGCGGGGGTCGTGTCCGGCATCGCGTCCTGCACGGTCCCGAGCAGCCGGGAGTCCCGGATGGCGGAGGTCAGCAGCGGGGAGGAGGACGCGGCGAGAACGCTTGCGGCCACCCAGGCCACGATCAGCACGGCCACCGAGTTGGCCACGGCCCCGCCGACGCCGTCCGCCACCCTGAGCGGTCCGCGGTCCAGCTCCCTTCGCAGCCGCAGCGCCAGCCGTCCCGCCAGCTCGTGCACCAGCACCGCCGGGAGCAGCACGGTGAGCACGGCGGTCACGGTCGCCCCCGTCGTACCCGGAGTGACCAGGTCCATCATCCACGGCAGGATCCATACGCCGATCGCCGCGCCGCCCACGAAGCCGGCCAGCGAGAGGCATCCGGCCACCAGTCCGCGCCGGTATCCGGACGCCGCGTAGGCCAGGATCACCAGCAACAGCAGGATGTCGAGCAGGTCCACAGAGCCGCCTTTCTCTCGGACCCCTTAGTACGCGCGCGGGGCGCCTGTTGATCAGTGCCCGCGCACGCACCGCCGGGAACCGGCCACGCCGCGTGCACCTGGAGAAACGCCCTGGACAAGGACGATGGTTCCACCGGGTGTCACACCACACATCGCGGGCGGACCGGATCCGTCGGACAGTAGGACCATGCGTGCCTTCCGACGGGTAACCCGAAGGGTCTTCCGAGGAACACGGGGGAGACGAAGACCACGTGCCGTACGAATACCGTGGGCTGCGGGAATGCGGGGGGTGGACCGGGGCCAGGGTGAGGCTGCGCCGGGGGACGTGCGGGGGGCTGGGGGAGGTGCGGGCCGGGAGCCGTTACGGGGGGATTCGACGGGGGCTGCGCGGACAGCGGGCCTGGACGGTGCGGCGGGGGATGCGTCGGCATCGGTCGGCGAACCGTCGCGGGACACTTCGCGGGGAGCCGGCGCGGACGGTTTGGAGGAGGCTGCCGGCGGGCCCGTTACGGGGCGGGTGGAGGGGGAAGGGCCCGTACTGCGGGGCGGGCCACCCTTGCGGGATCAACCGCCCGCGGGGGATGAGCCGCCCGTAGACAACCAGTCGGCTCCCCAAGGGCCGTCCACCACCGGACAGGAACCTGCCCTCCAGGGGAATCAGGGGCATCAGGGGCAGTCGCAACCGCGACCGCAGCAGGCCGTGCCGGAAGGGCAGATCGGGCCGGTGCCCGGTGATGTGCCGCAGGCCGGGGTCGTGCGGCCGTCGGCCGGTCGGTGGGCGCAGGTGCAGGCACGCAGTCGGTGGCAGCCGCTCTCGGGGTGGCGGGTGCACCCCGTCGCGTTCGCGCTGCTCGGCTGTGTTCCCGGCCTCGCCGCCGTCCTCGCGCTGGGGCTGTGCGCGAGTGGCGTCGAGCGGATCGTCGCGGCCGGTGCGCGGCCCGTCGCGGCGCGGCCCGCCGCCTCGCATCAGGCGCCCCGGCCCGCCATCCTGCCGAGGTCGGCCTGGCTCGACGACGAGACCCGGCGCGCCCAGCCGCCCCCGCGTTACGACGACACGGTCGTCGCCGTGTTCGTCCACCACACGGACTCGCCCAACGGCTACGACTGCGCCGACGTGCCCCGCATCATCCGGTACGTGTACGCGGGCCAGACCGGCTCACGCGACTGGGACGACATCGGCTACAACTTCCTCGTCGACCGCTGCGGCACCATCTACGAGGGCCGCGAGGGCGGCATCGCCCGGCCCGTGACCGGCGCCCACACCCAGGGCTTCAACCACCGCACCACCGGCATCGCCGCCATCGGCACCTTCACGGCCGGCGTCCCCGTGCCGAAGGCGATGACCGAGGCGATCGCCGCGCTGGCCGCCTGGAAACTGGGGCTCTCCGACACGGACCCCCGCGCGAAGGTCCGACTGACCTCCAGCAACAGCTACAGCCGCTACGCCTCCGGCACCACCGCGGCGTTCCCCGCCGTCGCCGGCCACAACGTCGGCTACATGACGAGCTGCCCGGGCGCGGCCCTCAGCGAGCGCCTCCCGGAGATCAGGGAGATGGCGGCCCGCTTGCAGGGCAGGCACTGACGCACGTCCGAGCCGCCGTGCGGCAGTACGCCCGCGGAGATCTCCGACGCCAGGTGACGCCCCGCGTGCAGCACAGCCATGGGTGCTTGGGGTGTCGCGGGTGCCGTCCCGAGTCGTGCGGCCGGATACACCCCCGGTGCCGACCCGTGGCGCAGTCGGCACGGTCATCCGGGCGCGGTGCTCGTCCCGTCCCCGGAGTCGCGTGTGGCGGCGGCTCGTCCGCAGGGAAGGCCCTGACGCGCGGGGTGCCCCTGCTCGCCCCGGGAAGGCCGTGCGCCGAGGACACCTCGTGATGTCAGGCGCCGGCGTCGTCGTGGCACGCCCTCGGTTCACCCCCGAGCTGTGCGGCCGAGGACACCTAGCCGGAGATGCAGGAGGCGCCGGCACCCCGGCCCGCAGGGCAGACAAGGAACGCGCCCCTGCCGGTCCTACGTGATCGCGCACCCGGCCCCGACTCCAGGCGGCCTCGGCGTGATCGTCCCGTGGCGGGCGTCCCCGGCGTGCCCCCGCCCCCGGGGCCGCCCTTGGCGTGATCGCCCCCGAGCCCCCGGCGTGACCCCCCGCCCCGAGGGCCGCCCCCGTGTGACCGGTCCCAGGGCCGCCCCAGCACAAACCCGCCCCGCCTCACCGCCGCCCGAGGTAGACCCCCAACGCCCGCTGCAGCACCCGCCCCTGGCTCCCCACCGGCAGTTCCCACTCGCCGAGGTACTCCACCGCACGGCCGCCCGCGCCGGTCTTGAACAGGAGGCGGCCGAGGAGGCGGTCCTCGGTGAGGGTGGGGGTGATGGAGCGCAGGTCGTAGGTGTCGGCGCCCGCGGCCCGGGCGTCGCCCAGCATGCGCCACAGCAGGGCGCTGCTGGGGCGCAGTTCACGACCCCGGCGGCCGGACGCGGCGTAGGAGTGCCAGGCCCTGGAGCCGACGCTGATCATGAGGGCCGCGGAGAGCACCTCGCCGTCGTACTCGGCGAGGTAGAGCCGCAGCCGGTCCTCGTCCTCGGCGTTCAGGGCCGCCCACATGCGCCGGAAGTAGTCCGGCGGGCGGGCCTTGAAGCCGTCGCGGGCGGCCGTCACGGTGTACAGGCGGTAGAACTCGGGCAGGTCGGCCGCCGAACCCCACGAGACCCGGACGCCCGCCGCCTCGGCCGTACGCAGCGACTGTTCCCAGTGCGGTGCGAGCGCGGCGCGCAGATCGTCCACCGAGCGCCCCGCCAACGGGATCTCACAGCCGTAGCGCGGCTGACCGAGCCCGAACCCGCTCCCGTCGTCCTCCTCGCACCGCCGCCACCCCAGCCGCCGCAGCCGTTCCGCGGCGTCGAGGGCGTAACCGTCGATGCCGGCCGTGGGCACATCGCGCAGATGCCCCACCGCGCGGTCGGCGATGCCCGCCGTCACGTCGGCCGCGTCCCAGTGGCGTACGACGAGCGGCGGGCCGATCCGGACCGAGAACGCCCCGATCCGCTTCAGGTGGGCGACGAGCGGGTCCAGCCACCGCTCCAGGCGCGGCGTACGCCAGTCGATCGCGGGCCCCTCGGGGAGGTAGGCCAGGTAACGCCGGGTGCCGGGCAGCGGCCGGTACAGGACCAGCGCCGTCGCGACCATCTCGTCGCCCTCGAACCACCCCACGCTCTCCGGCAGCCAGTCGGGCTTCACATCACCCCACTCGGGGATCTGCAGATGGCTCGCGTCGGGATACAGCCGTAGGTGGGCCAGATGCTCCTGGCGCGGTATCTCCCGCACGTACAGGCTGGTCATGGGCAGGGTGCTCCTGTTCGGTCCGGTCACCCTAAGCCGGAGATCACTCAACCGGTCAAGAGACGGAGCGTGAACCTTCCGGAAAGGCCCCACAGGCTTCCTCACAGCCTTCTCGTAGCCGACTCAACGATCTCCCCGAGCCAGCCTCCCTATCGTCATGCACACGCACTGACCGGAGGTGGGGATCATGAGCGGTGACAACGGCACGCGCCATCGCAGCAGCAAGCGGGTCTGGACCGTGGTCTGCGCGGTCGCGACCGTCGTCCTGGGGCCGGCCGCCGTCACGGCGTCCGCGCTCGACCAGGCCAACGGGGCGCCGATGCACCACACGGTGAAGGTCGACCCGGCCCGGACGCAGCCACAGGCGTACCTGCCGTCGGATCCCGGCCGCAGGCGGACCGCCGCGGCGTGATCCGCTCGGGCCTTCCGCCGCCCGGCCCTTCTCAGTCCTTGAACCGCTCCCACAGCTTGGGATACCGGTCCGCCAGCGCCCGTTCGTTCTCGAAGTCGACCGGCGTGCCCTCCGGCTCCGGGGGCGCGGGCGGGATGCCGAGATCGGGGGCGACGGTGCCGGTGAGCTGTTCGTAGGCCTCGTCCGCGGCGTAACCGAGCTCCTCGGCGTCGCCGTCGAACTCCTCGTCGAAGTCGTCCAGCAGGTCGGCGAGCGAGTCGGGGTCGTGCACACCGCCCTCGTACACCTCGCGGCCCTGGCCGATCAGCCAGCACCGGAAGAAGTCGAACGCGTCGTCGCTGGCCCCGTCCAGCAGAACCCAGGCGGCGCCCCACAGATCCCAGGTGTACGCGCGGTTGTAGCGGGCCTCGAAGTGACGGGCGAAGTCGAGCACCGAGTCGGGGTCCTGCTGGAGCAACCGCTCCACGAGCAGGTCGGCCTGCTCCTCGGGGTCGCCCTCGGCGGCCTCACGGGCGCGGTCCACCAGCTCCCAGAACTCCGTCTCGTCCATCACGGGTCCAGCATCGGCCCTGCGAGGGTGGGGCGCACGTGGAGTGCGACGGATTGTTATGGGCGCACGGGCCTTTGGGCCAGTCGGGCAGGGCGGTGCCCAGCCGGCGTCCGGCTCACGCTTCGTACAGCGCGGCCAGCCGTATCGCATCGTCCGTGAAGCGCTCCCTCAGCGACTCCGGCGCCAGCACCTCGATCTCCGGCCCCAGTGACGCGAGCTGGGTGTGGGCGACCTCCTCGGACTCCACGGGCAGCGTCAGCGTCACCCAGCCGTCCCCGTCCGGGGCGTCCGCCGCCCGCAGTGCCTCCCGCGCGGACCGCGGATCGACGGTGTACGGCAACCGGCGCACCCCACCCGGCGACACCCGCACCACGATTTCGGCCCGCAGCAGGGACCGCGCGAACTGCTCGGCCCGCTCCTCCCAGAAGCCCGGCAGATCGAACTCCCCGTCCCGCTCGAACCGCTCCTCACCCCGGTCCACGGCGGTGAACCGGTCGATGCGGTACACCCGGTACGAGCCGTGTCCCGCCACGCGGGCGCACAGATACCAGACCCCCGCCTTCAGCACGAGCCCGTACGGCTCCAGCTCCCGCCCGACCTCGCTCTCCCCGCGCCGGTACCGGGCCACGATCCGCCGGTCGTCCCACACCGCGTCCGCGACGACCGGCAGCAGCTCGGGCGTCTTCGGCTCCTTGAACCAGTTCGGGGCGTCCAGATGGAACCGCTGGGCGGCGGAACGGGAGGCGTCCCGCAGCGAGGGCATCAGGGCCGCCGACACCTTCAGCGTGGCGGCGGAGGCCGCGTCCTCCAGCCCCATCTCCCGCAGCGCGCCCGGAACGCCGCTCAGGAACAGCGCCTCGGCCTCACTCCGCCCGAGCCCCGTCAACCTGGTCCGGTACCCGCCGATGAGCCGGTACCCGCCGGCCCGCCCCCGATCCGCGTACACCGGGACCCCGGCCTCGGACAGTGCCTGCGCGTCCCGTGTGACGGTCCGCTCCGAGACCTCCAGCTCGCGCGCGAGCTCGGCCGCGGTCATGGCGGGCCGGGACTGGAGAAGCAGCACCATCTTGATGAGCCGGGCAGCACGCATACGGCCATCATGCCGGGGCCCACTGACAACGAACCCGCTGACGACGGCACCGATGACGGCGAAGACGACAGCCCCAATGACGGCGAAGGGGCACGGCAGTCGCCGTACCCCTTCGCCGCGGACCAGGAAGGTCAGCCCTTACAGGCCGTACTTCTCGCGCGCTTCCTTCACGGCCGTCGCCTTGACCTCGCCCCGCTTCGCGAGCTGGGCCAGGGCCGCGACGACGATCGACTCGGCGTCGACGCCGAAGTGACGGCGGGCCGCCTCGCGGGTGTCGGAGAGGCCGAAGCCGTCCGCGCCCAGCGAGGAGTAGTCCTGCTCGACCCACTGCGCGATCTGGTCGGGGACCTGGCGCATGTAGTCGGAGACCGCCAGCACCGGACCCTCGGCACCCTGGAGCGCCTGACGAACGAACGGCACCCGCTCCTCGCCGCGCAACAGGGCCGCGTCGGCCTCGAGGGCGTCCCGGCGCAGCTCCGTCCAGGACGTCGCCGACCAGACGTCGGCGGCCACGCCCCACTCCTCGGCGAGCAGCTGCTGCGCCTTGAGCGTCCAGTGGATCGCCGTGCCGGAGCCGAGGAGCTGGATGCGCGGGGCGTTCGCCACCGGGGACAGGCCCGCCGACTCCGCCGTGTTGAAGCGGTACAGGCCCTTGACGATGCCCTCGTCGACGCCGTCCACGGCGGGCTTCGCGGGCTGCGGCAGCGGCTCGTTGTAGACGGTGAGGTAGTAGAAGACGTTCTGGTCCTCGCCCGGGGCCGCCTCGCCGTACATCCGGCGCAGACCGTCCTTGACGATCGCCGCGACCTCGTACGCGAAGGCCGGGTCGTACGTCAGCGCGGCCGGGTTCGTCGCCGCGATCACCGGCGAGTGACCGTCGGCGTGCTGCAGGCCCTCACCCGTCAGCGTCGTACGGCCCGCGGTGGCGCCGACGAGGAAGCCGCGGCCGAGCTGGTCGCCGAGCTGCCACATCTGGTCGGCCGTGCGCTGCCAGCCGAACATCGAGTAGAAGATGTAGAACGGGATCATCGTCTCGCCGTGCGTGGAGTACGCGGTCGACGCGGCGATGAAGTCGGCCATCGAACCGGCCTCGGTGATCCCCTCGTTGAGGATCTGGCCGTTCTGGGCCTCCTTGTAGTACATCAGCTGGTCGCGGTCGACCGGCTCGTACGTCTGGCCCTTGGGCGAGTAGATGCCCAGGGACGGGAAGAGGCTCTCCATACCGAAGGTGCGCGCCTCGTCGGGGACGATCGGCACCCAGCGCTTGCCCGACTCCTTGTCGCGGACCAGGTCCTTGATCAGGCGGACGAAGGCCATCGTGGTGGCCACGTTCTGGGAGCCGGAGCCCTTGTCGAAGGAGGCGAAGGCCTTCTCGGCGGGGGCGGGCAGCGGCGCCACCGGGTGGACGCGGCGGGCCGGGGCCGGGCCGCCGAGGGCCGCGCGGCGCTCCTGGAGGTAGCGGACCTCGGGGGAGTCGGCGCCGGGGTGGCCGTAGGGGACCACGCCGTCGACGAACTGCGCGTCGGAGATGGGGAGTTCGAGCAGGTCACGCATCGTCTTGAACTCGTCCACCGTCAGCTTCTTCATCTGGTGGTTGGCGTTCTTCGACGCGAAGCCCTCGCCGAGGGTGTGGCCCTTGACCGTCTGGGCCAGGATGACCGTCGGCGCGCCCTTGAACTCGACGGCGGCCTTGTAGGCGGCGTACACCTTGCGCGCCTCGTGACCACCGCGGGAGAGGTGGAAGCACTCCAGGATCTTGTCGTCGCTCAGCAGCTTCGCCATCTCGGCGAGCTCCGGGTCCTTGCCGAAGAAGTCCTGGCGGATGTAGGCGGCGTCGCGGGTCTGGTACGTCTGCACCTGTGCGTCGGGTACCTCGCGCAGCCGGCGTACCAGCGCGCCGGTCGTGTCGAGCTGGAACAGCTCGTCCCACGCCGTACCCCAGAGCGTCTTGACGACGTTCCAGCCGGCGCCGCGGAACTGGGCCTCCAGCTCCTGCACGATCTTGAAGTTGGCGCGGACCGGGCCGTCGAGGCGCTGCAGGTTGCAGTTGATGACGAAGGTCAGGTTGTCCAGGCCCTCACGGGAGGCCAGGGCGAGTGCCGCCGTCGACTCGGGCTCGTCCATCTCGCCGTCACCGAGGAACGCCCACACGTGGGACGCGGAGACGTCCTTGATGCCGCGGTTGGTGAGGTAGCGGTTGAAGCGGGCCTGGTAGATGGCCGAGAGCGGGCCGAGGCCCATGGACACCGTCGGGAACTCCCACAGCCAGGGCAGGCGGCGGGGGTGCGGGTACGACGGGAGTCCGTCGCCGCCGGCCTCCTGACGGAAGTTGTCGAGCTGCTGCTCGTTCAGGCGGCCGTCGAGGAAGGCGCGGGCGTAGATGCCGGGGGAGGCGTGGCCCTGGATGTACAGCTGGTCGCCGGAGCCGTCCGCCTCCTTGCCCTTGAAGAAGTGGTTGAAGCCGGTCTCGTAGAGCCAGGCCGCGGAGGCGAAGGTGGCGATGTGGCCGCCGACGCCGTATTTGGAGCCGCGGGTCACCATGGCGGCCGCGTTCCAGCGGTTCCATGCGGTGATACGGGATTCCATCGCCTCGTCGCCGGGCGCGGACGGCTCGGCGGCGGTCGGGATGGTGTTGACGTAGTCGGTCTCGAGGAGCTTCGGCAGCGCGATGCCGGTGCCCTCGGCCCGCTCCAGCGTGCGGCGCATCAGGTATGCGGCGCGGTGCGGACCGGCCGCCTTGGCGACCGCGTCCAGCGAGGCCTGCCACTCGGCAGTCTCCTCCGGATCACGGTCGGGGAGCTGGTCGAGCGCGCTCGGCTGGATGGCGTTGGGGTCGGTCATGTCGCCGCCTTCCTCAGTCGAAGGGGGTTCCCTCATCGGTAAGGGTTCGGGGGTGCCCTTTGTCTTTGGCAGGACAGGGCGGAGGGCTTGGGTGCAAGCCCGTCGGTGACTGTAACTCCCTGATCGATGATCGATCAAAGGGTGGAGGGCCAAAAGGTCCGGATATCGCGAAAATTGGCATCCGGTGCCGGGAGGGCAGGCACGCGGTGCCGCGTTTTCCCTGCTCACATGAGTTGTGGGCGGCTAGCTTGGGCGGCTTCGGCTCTCGGTGGCCTGTCCGCTCCGCTCGGACCCGGTGCCCTGGTGCGTCATGCTCTCGTGGTCCTGGTGATGCCGAGCCACCTGCTCGCGGGTGATCACCTCGGTGGCGGGCCGAGAGCGACCGCGACCGCCCAGGCCATGACTCCGGCTGCGGTCGTGCCGCCGAGGGTGCTCTGGAAGGCCGGTTGGCGGGGTGAGGGGAGCATCGTCATCGCGGTGGATGCCGTGGATGCCGTGGAAGCCGGCCGCGGATGTCGCCGTGGCCGGCTTCCATCGGTAGGTGTGGCCAGACCCGACCTCTCGGGCAATTTCCTCAGGCGTGCGCGGCCGCCGGACGCGCGCTCGTGGCGAACGCCTTCCAGAGCTGGATGGCCAGGCGCACCAGAACGGCCTCGAGGAGGGCGATCGCCACCTGGGTCAGGATCGTGCCGAGTATCCGCGGCATGATGGCCGCCTTTCGTGTGCGTCGTGCGGGGTTACGCCTCCTTTGTCCGGGCCGATGTCATCCGGCAGGCTGCACACGGGTTGCCTGCGGGTGAACGTTCCCCAGCGCATCGACGGCGCCCGAAGCCACCGCGGGCACCAGCACCGACCCCGAGGCCGACGTCACCAGGGACCCCACGACAGCCGCCGCCACCGGGGCACGCACGGCCCGTGTCGTCCTGGAGCGTCCGGAACACCCTGCGCCGTCGTCGCCCCGACCACCCCGGGCCGCCGTCCCGCTGCCCCGAGCGTCCTCGGCGGGCGTGCTCTCTTCCGGGCGCCCCGAAGCCCTGGCCCGTCGTCCCGAGCACCGTCTTCGGCCCGCACTCCACATACACGCAGCCCAGCGTGCCGTTCACCTCGGCGCGGTTGACCCCGGCAGGCGTCGCAGGGCTGTCTCCAGCTCGCGGGACGCGGGAATCGTGCCAGGCGTCGTTGCTGTATCTGTACGCCACCGGGGGTGGGCCAGAGGCCGGGCGGGCCGGGGCGCGGCAGCGGGCCGATCAGTGGGAGCGCCGACGGTACGGACGTCCGCCTCTGTGTGACGGACCGGGCGTGTGTCCGGAGCCGCGCTCGTCACAGAGGCCCGACGGCAGCCTCGGGCCCGGCTACTCGCCTTCGTGCCGCGGCGCGCACCCGAGTACGTGGGCCTTGACCATCTCGGCGATCCGCGGATCCCGGCGCTGGAACGCGGCCACCAGCTCCTCGTGCTCCTCCGCGTACGACTGCTGCACCGTCCCCAGCCACCGGATCGACAGGGCAGTGAACACCTCGATGCCGAGACCCTCCCAGGTGTGCAGCAGCACCGAGTTGCCCGCCGCCCGCACCAGCTCCCGGTGGAAGGCGACCGTGTGCCGCACCTGGCCCGTGCCGTCGGAGAGGCGGTCGGCCTCGTACAGGGCGGCGACATGCGGCTCCAGGGCGGAGCAGTCCTCCGCGAGGCGGTCGGCCGCGAGTTCCGCGGCGATGGCCTCCAGGCCGGCCCGGACCGGGTAGCTCTCCTCCAGGTCGGCCGCCGTCAGACTCCGTACCCGTACGCCCTTGTTGGGCGCGGACTCGATCAGCCGCAGCGACTCCAGCTCACGCAGCGCCTCCCGCACCGGCGTCTGACTGACCTCCAGCTCGGTGGCGATCCGTCGCTCCACGATCCGCTCGCCCGGCTGCCAGCGCCCGCTGATGATCCCCTCCAGGATGTGCTCGCGGATCTGTTCGCGCAGCGAGTGGATGACGGGGGCGGTCATGAGAGCTCCTTAGGGCGCGTTTGACGTTTAGACAATAAGGCCGGGACGCTCCGACGGAGGGGCGCACGGGGGCGCTTTGGTGCAGGTGAGACGAGACTTACACGGAGACTTACCCGCCCGGTCGGCCCGGCACAACGGCGATGCCCTCCCCCCGGAAGCCGGGGAGAGGGCATCGTCGTACTGGCAGACCGCATACAGCCGGCAGCGTCCTTACAGGCCGAGCTCGACCTCGAACTCGCCCGCTTCCAGGATCGCCTTGACCGCCGTCAGGTAACGGGCCGCGTCGGCACCGTCCACCAGGCGGTGGTCGTAGGACAGGGTCAGGTACGTCATGTCGCGGACGCCGATGACCGTGCCCTCCTCCGTCTCGATGACGGCCGGGCGCTTGACCGTGGCGCCGATACCGAGGATCGCGACCTGGCCCGGCGGCACGATGATCGTGTCGAAGAGCGCACCGCGCGAACCGGTGTTGGAGATGGTGAAGGTCGCGCCGGACAGCTCGTCGGGCGTGATCTTGTTGGCGCGGACCTTGCCCGCCAGGTCGGCCGTGGCCTTGGCGATGCCGGCGATGTTGAGGTCGCCCGCGTGCTTGATGACCGGGGTCATCAGGCCCTTCTCCGAGTCCACCGCGATACCGATGTTCTCGGTGTCGAAGTAGGTGATCGTGCCCTCGGCCTCGTTGATCTTGGCGTTGACGGGCGCGTGCGCCTTCAGCGCCTGGGCCGCGGCCTTGACGAAGAACGGCATCGGGGAGAGCTTGACGCCTTCGCGGGCGGCGAAGGAGTCCTTCGCCCGGCCGCGCAGCTTCATCAGGCGCGTCACGTCGACCTCGACGACCGACGACAGCTGGGCCTGCTCGTGCAGCGCCTTGACCATGTTGTCGCCGATGACCTTGCGGATGCGCGGCATCTTGACGGTCTGGCCACGGAGGGGGGAGGCCTCCAGGGACGGCGCCTTCTTGGCGGCCGGAGCAGCAGCCGCGGCCGGAGCCGGGGCGGTAGCGGCGGTCTTCGCGGCCTCGGCGGCGGCGATGACGTCCTGCTTGCGGATACGGCCGCCGACGCCGGTGCCCTTGACGGAGGCCAGGTCGACGCCGTTCTCGGCGGCGAGCTTGCGCACCAGCGGGGTGACGTAGGCGCCCTCGTCGGTCGGCTTGGCGGCGGCCGGAGCGGCCGGAGCCGGGGTGACCGGGGCCGGGGCGGCCGGCGCGGGAGCCGGAGCGGCGGGCTGGGCCGGAGCCGGGGCGGCAGCGGCGGGCGCGGCCGGAGCGGCGGGGGCAGCCGGAGCGGCCGGAGCGGCCGGAGCCGCGGGCGCGGCCGGGGCAGCGGCGGCGGGGGCCGGAGCCTCCTGGGCCGGGGCGGCCGCCGGAGCGGCACCCGCGGCACCGATGACGGCCAGCTTGGCGCCGACCTCGGCCGTCTCGTCCTCGCCGACCACGATCTCCAGCAGCGTGCCGGAGGCCGGGGCGGGGATCTCGGTGTCGACCTTGTCCGTCGACACCTCCAGCAGCGGCTCGTCGGCCTCGACGCTGTCACCGACCGACTTCAGCCAGCGGGTGACGGTGCCCTCGGTGACGGACTCGCCGAGCGCGGGCAGGACGACGTCCGTGCCCTCGGCGGAACCGCCGCCGGCGGCGGCCTCGGCGGTGGGCGCCGGGGCGGGAGCGGCCTGCTCGGTGGACGGGGCAGCGGCCTGCGGGGCCGGCTCCGGCTCGGCGGCCGGGGCGGGCTCGGCGGCGGGGGCCGGGGCGGCAGCGGGGGCGCCCGTGCCGTCGTCGATCACGGCCAGCTCGGCACCGACCTCGACCGTCTCGTCCTCGGCGACCTTGATGGAGGCCAGGACGCCGGCGGCGGGGGAGGGGATCTCGGTGTCGACCTTGTCGGTGGAGACCTCGAGCAGCGGCTCGTCGGCCTCGACGCGCTCACCCTCGGCCTTCAGCCAGCGGGTGACAGTGCCCTCGGTGACGCTCTCGCCGAGCGCCGGAAGGGTTACGGAAACCGCCATGGTTTCGGTTGCTCCTTACGAATTGCGGAAGTCTGAGTCGTCGCTTCGTCGACCGAGGGTCAGTCGTGCGAGTGCAGCGGCTTGCCGGCCAGGGCCAGGTGGGCCTCGCCGAGCGCCTCGTTCTGCGTCGGGTGGGCGTGGATGAGCTGGGCCACCTCGGCGGGCAGCGCCTCCCAGTTGTAGATCAGCTGGGCTTCGCCGACCTGCTCGCCCATGCGGTCGCCGACCATGTGGACGCCGACCACGGCGCCGTCCTTGACCTGGACGAGCTTGATCTCGCCCGCGGTGTTGAGGATCTTGCTCTTGCCGTTGCCCGCGAGGTTGTACTTCAGAGCGACGACCTTGTCCGCGCCGTAGATCTCCTTGGCCTTGGCCTCGGTGATGCCGACGGAGGCGACCTCCGGGTGGCAGTAGGTCACCCGCGGGACACCGTCGTAGTCGATCGGAACGGTCTTGAGACCGGCCAGACGCTCCGCCACCAGGATGCCCTCGGCGAAGCCGACGTGCGCGAGCTGGAGGGTCGGGACGAGGTCACCGACGGCGGAGATGGTCGGGACGTTGGTGCGCATGTACTCGTCGACGAGGACGTAGCCGCGGTCCATGGCGACGCCCTGCTCCTCGTAGCCGAGGCCGGCGGAGACCGGGCCGCGGCCCACGGCGACCAGCAGGACCTCGGCCTCGAACTCCTTGCCGTCGGCGAGGGTGACCTTGACACCGTCGGCGGTGTACTCGGCCTTCGAGAAGAAGGTGCCCAGGTTGAACTTGATGCCGCGCTTGCGGAAGGCGCGCTCAAGAAGCTTCGAGCTGTTCTCGTCCTCGACCGGGACGAGGTGCTTCAGGCCCTCGATGACGGTGACGTCCGTGCCGAAGGACTTCCAGGCGGAGGCGAACTCGACGCCGATGACACCGCCGCCGAGGACGATCGCCGACTTCGGGACGCGGTCCAGGACGAGGGCGTGGTCCGAGGAGATGATGCGGTTGCCGTCGATCTCCAGGCCCGGCAGCGACTTCGGCACGGAGCCGGTCGCCAGCAGGACGTGGCGGCCCTGGACGCGCTGACCGTTCACGTCGACGGAGGTGGGGGAGGACAGCCGGCCCTCACCCTCGATGTAGGTCACCTTGCGGGAGGCGACGAGTCCCTGCAGGCCCTTGTAAAGGCCGGAGATCACGCCGTCCTTGTACTTGTGGACACCGGCGATGTCGATGCCCTCGAAGCTGGCCTTCACACCGAACTGCTCGCTCTCACGAGCCTGGTCGGCGATCTCGCCCGCGTGCAGCAGGGCCTTGGTGGGGATGCAACCCCGGTGCAGGCAGGTGCCGCCGACCTTGTCCTTCTCGATCAGGGCGACGTCCAGGCCCAGCTGCGCCCCGCGCAGGGCCGCGGCGTAACCGCCACTACCACCGCCGAGGATCACTAGGTCGAAAACGGTGCTGGCGTCGTTCGCCACGTCACGTCCTCCATGCATGTGCGCCTACGCCGGTCAGCGGTGACCGGTCGGCGGCTGGTGTCCGGCCGCTCTTTCTTCGGCCCTGTGGTGGGGCCCTGTCCTGCCGAGCCCCATCTTCGCACTTGTCCACACCGAACGAGACGCCGGGCCGGTGTGTGAGACGTCCCACGTTCAGTTGAGCGGGCATGGACGGGGGCATGGAAGAGGGGGCTCCGCCCTACCCGCGCGCGGAGCCCCCTCACTCATGACAACGTCAGCCCAGGTCCCCGGCCGCCGTCAGCTCGGCGAGCCGGACCAGCGTCCGCACCGCCGACCCCGTACCACCCTTCGGCGTGTACCCGAAGGGCCCGCCCTCGTTGAACGCGGGACCGGCGATGTCGATGTGCGCCCAGGTGATGCCCTCGCCGACGAACTCGCGCAGGAAGAGTCCCGCGACCAGCCCGCCGCCCATGCGCTCACCCATGTTGGCGATGTCGGCGGTGGGCGAGTCCATCCCCTTGCGCAGGTGCTCCGGCAGCGGCATCGGCCAGGACGCCTCACCGACCTCCTCGGCCGCCTCGACCACGGCGGAGCGGAACGCGTCGTCGTTGGCCATGACACCGAACGTCCGGTTCCCCAGCGCCAGCACCATCGCCCCGGTCAGCGTCGCCACGTCCACGATCGCGTCGGGCTTCTCCTGCGAGGCCGCCCACAGCGCGTCGGCGAGCACCAGCCGGCCCTCGGCGTCCGTGTTGAGCACCTCGACGGTCTTGCCGCTGTACATGCGCAGCACGTCACCGGGGCGCACGGCGGTCCCCGACGGCATGTTCTCGGCGAGGGCCAGCCAGCCGGTGATGTTCACCCGGAGACCGAGCCGCGCGGCGGCGACGACGGCGGCGAACACGGCGGCGGCGCCGCTCATGTCGCACTTCATCGTCTCGTTGTGCCCGGCCGGCTTCAGCGAAATGCCGCCCGAGTCGTAGGTGATGCCCTTGCCGACGAGCGCGAGGTGCTTGTCGGCCTTGGCGTGCGTGTACGTCAGCTTCACCAGCCGCGGACCGGCGGCCGATCCGGAGCCGACGCCGAGGATGCCGCCGTAGCCGCCCTTGGTCAGCGCCTTCTCGTCGAGCACCTGCACCTTGATGCCGTGCTCCTTGGCCGCCGCCGAGGCGACCGCGGCGAAGGACTCGGGGTTGAGGTCGTTGGGCGGGGTGTTGATCAGGTCGCGGGCGCGGTTGAGCTCCTCGACGACGGCGGTGGCGCGCTCGATCGCGGCCTTGTGCTCCTTGTCGCGGGACTTGCCGCCGAGCAGCGCGGCCTCGGCGAGGGGAGCCTTGCCGTTCTTCTTGTCCCGGTCGCTCTTGCCGTTGTCCTTGTACGCGTCGAAGGCGTACGCCCCGAGCAGCACGCCCTCGGCGACGGCACCGATTTCCGCGGTGCCGGTCAGCGGCAGGGCGAACGCGGCCTTCTTGGAGCCGGCGAGAGCGCGGGCGGCGACGCCGGCGGCCTTGCGCAGCGCCTCGCCGTCGTAGTCGGCGTCCTTCTCGGGCGCGGCGCCCAGACCGACCGCCACCACGAGCGGGGACTTGAAGCCGGTGGGCGCGGGGAGCTTCGTCACCTCGCCCTCGGCACCGGTGGCACCGAGGGTCTCCAGGACGCCGGCGAGCTTGCCGTCGTACGCCTTGTCCACGGCCTCGGCGCCGGGTGCGACGACCGGTCCCGCGGCCTTGGAACCAGAGCCCTTGGCGACACCGATCACGATCGCGTCGGCGCGCAGGCCGGGCGCCGCGGCGGTGCTGAGAGTGAGAGCAGTCACGGTGGTGATATCTCGCTTCCAATGTGAAGTTGCAGTGGCCGATTGGTGTGGGTCGACCGGGCCCGACGGCCGACCCTAGTTCCGACCTATGGGTGCGGTATCAGCGGGGCCTTCCCCGGTACGGCGAACACTCGGGACGAGCCTACGCTCGTGTGAGCGTTCGCTCATTCCTTCGGTCGTTCACCTGTCGGTGGCGTCGCGGTCATTTCCTGATTCTCGGGACCGGTGAGCTGAGTCACACTCGTCTGGTTCCGGTGAGCTGTCAGCTTGCCGCTTTGCATGATTTCCACGGATCCTCCGCCGATTCATCGCAACCGGCCGCAAGAGGATCTTCTGGGGGGAAGGAACGATCAATGGCGCAGAGTGCGCACAGATGGAGAAACACGGCTGCCGTCCTAGCGGCCGCCGGTCTGCTGTCGCTGGGACTGGGAGTACCCGGCGCCGCGGCCGCGGGGGAGCCGCGCATCGATCTCAGGGTGCTGGTCGTGGACAACGGCGACGCCCCCGTCCAGGCCATCACCGCCCAGCTCAAGAGCACGGGCATCCCGTACACCACCGTCGACCTGACCGACGCCGACCGCCCGACCGTCACCGCCGCGTTCCTCAGCGACACGGTCAACGGCACACCCCGCGCGAAGTACCAGGGCGTCGTCCTGCCCAACGAGGCGCCCTTCGGTGAGGGTTCCGCGGAGCAGACCGCGCTGGAGAGCTACGAGCGGACCTACAACATCCCGCAGGTCGACGCCTACACCTGGGCCCACCCGGGCGTCGGCCTCGACTACACCAGCGAGGGCGGCTGGGCGGGCACCCTCGACGGGCAGCAGGCCTCGGTCACGGCCCAGGGCAGGGCGGGGTACTTCGGCTACCTCGACGGCGCCTTCGCGTTCGAGGACAACGACCCGTCCGTACTGGAGAGTTACGGCTACGTCGCCCGGCCCCGCGCGGGCTTCACCAGCTACGTCGACGTTCCCGTGCCGGGCG
The DNA here is from genome assembly GCF_053608645.1 of Streptomyces sp. NPDC055013. NCBI lineage: Bacteria > Bacillati > Actinomycetota > Actinomycetes > Kitasatosporales > Streptomycetaceae > Streptomyces > Streptomyces sp. NPDC055013. Next base: position 86,796 of record NZ_JBSGVW010000008.1, on the reverse strand, counting down.
GCTCCGGGCGCGGCAGCCTGGTCGGCGAGTACAACAACGACGGGCGCCGTCAACTGGTCGTGACCTTCGCGTACAACCAGTACCAGCAGCAGTTCCGCGTCCTGGCCCGCGGCATCGTCGAGTGGCTGACCCAGGGAGTCCACCTCGGCCAGGCCCGCAACTACTTCGCGGTGCACGTCGACGACGTCTTCGCGCCCGACGCCCGCTGGGACACCGAGCGCAACTGCACGCCCGGTGACATCGACTGCGTGGGCGGTGGCGGCGAGGAGACCCCGCCGATCCGCATGACGGCCGAGGACGCGGTCCGCGCCGCGCAGTGGCAGCGCGAGCAGGGCTTCAAGCTGGACATGGTCTACAACGCCGGCTCCGGCGAGGAGTGGAAGAGCGAGAACGGCGGCACGGACCCGCTCGCGAGCCAACTGCTCGCCGACAGGGCGCAGTACCGCTGGATCAACCACACCTACACGCACCCGTTCCTCGGCTGCGTCCAGGACACCTCGACCGTGCCGTGGAGCTGCGCCAAGAACGCCGACGGCTCGACGCGGTACATGAGCCGCGCGGATATTTCGGCGCAGATCAGGGACAACCACAACTGGGGCGTCACCAAGGGTCTCCAGCTCGACCGCACGGAACTCGTGACCGGCGAGCACTCGGGCCTCAGGACCCTGCCGCAGCAGCCCGACGACAACCCCAACCTCGCCCGTGCCCTCGCCGACAACGGCGTCAAGTGGATCGCCTCGGACAACTCCCGCGATCCCGCGCAGCGTCCGGTCGGCGCCGCGCTGACCGTGCCCCGGTACCCGATGAACGTGTACTACAACGTGGGTACCGAGGAGGAGATGGTCGACGAGTACAACTGGATCTACACCTCCACGGCGGACGGCGGCAGCGGCATCTGCGAGAACAATCCCGCCTCCACCTGCCTGGACGACCCGCTCAACACGGACACCGGATACGACGAGTACATCGTCCCGCTGGAGGCACGCACCGCCCTCGGACACGCCATCAGCAACGACCCGCGCCCGCACTACGCCCACCAGTCCAACCTGGCCGAGGACCGGACGCTGTACCCGGTCCTGGACAAGGTGCTCGCCGACTACCGGGCGCTCTTCGCCGACAACACCCCGGTGGAGAACCTCGCGCAGAGCGCCATCGGCACGGAGCTGCAGCGCCGCGCCGCCTGGCAGTCCGCTCTCGCGAAGGGCTCCGTCACGGCGTACCGCATCGGCAACACCGTCACCGTCACCGCCCCGTCCGGGACCCAGATCCCGGTGACCGCACCGCAGGGGACCGTCAAGCAACTCCTCATCGGCACCACCGCGTTCGGGACGCCGTACGCGGGAGAGCGCTCGGCCTGGACCACGCCGGGGCTGCTGCAGACCGCTCTCAAGCTGAAGCTGCCGTAGGGCGGCCCGGCCGGACCTGAGGCGCACCCCGGCACATCTCACGACCGACCTGCCGGGGTGCGCTTCCGGGCCGAGGCACCAACTTGTTCCACAGGGGGGAACGCGCGTGAAGCGCAACGGCCGTCATGTCACCATGCTCACCGAGGGCACCTATCCACATGTCCACGGTGGTGTCAGCACCTGGTGCGACCAGCTCGTCAAGGGCATGCCGGAGGTCGACTTCCACCTCGTCTCCCTCACCGGGACCGGCCGCGAACCCGTCACCTGGGAGCTGCCGCCCAACGTCTACCGGCACACCTCCGTACCGACCTGGGGCCCGCGGCCGGGGCACAGGCGAGCGCCGTACGGCAGGGCCCGGCGCCGCTTCACCGACTCCTACGAGCGCTTCCTGCTCTCCTTCCTCGACCCTGAGGCCCACTGCGACTTCGGCGAGGCCCTCGACGAGCTGGCCGAACTCGCCCGCGACGGACGCCTGTCGGCGGCCCTGCGCACCGAATCCGCGCTGCGCTCGCTGATGTGGATATGGACGATGCCGCATCTGCCGACCGCGGCCGCCCAACCCACCGTCCATGACGCCCTGACCGCGACCGACCTGCTGGAACACGCCCTGCGCCCGCTCGGGACACGCATCCCCGAGGACTCCGTGGCCCACGCGGTGAGCAGCGGATTCGCCACCCTCCCGGCCCTCGCCGCCCGCAGGCTGGACGGCGTGCCCTTTCTCCTCACCGAGCACGGCATCTATCTGCGCGAGCGCTACCTCGGCTACCGCAGCGAGGCCCAGCGCTGGCCCGTGAAGGCGTTCATGCTCGGCTTCTACCGCGAGCTGAACTCGCTCGGCTACCGCACGGCCGACCTGATCACCCCGTGCAACCAGTACAACCGCCGCTGGGAGGAGCGCGGCGGCGCCGCCGCCGACAAGATCCGTACCGTCTACAACGGCGTCGACCCGCACGCCTTTCCGCACGCCGGCCCCGAACCCGAGGTCCCCACCCTCACCTGGTGCGGCCGCGTCGACCCCATCAAGGACCTGGAGACCCTGCTGCGGGCCTACGCCATGGTCCGCGCCGAGCTCCCGGAGACCCGCCTGCGGCTGTTCGGCCCGGTCCCGCCCGGCGGCGAGGCCTACCGCACCGAGTTGGAGAAGCTCGCCGCCGAACTGGGCGTAACGGACGGCCTGACCTTCGAGGGCCGCATCACCGAGGTCTGGCGCGCCTACGCGGCCGGGCACCTCGTGATGCTGTCGTCCATCTCCGAGGGCTTCCCGTTCTCCATCATCGAAGCCATGTCCTGCGGCCGTACGACCGTCTCGACGGACGTCGGGGGAGTGCGCGAGGCCGTCGGCGACACGGGACTCGTCGTCCCGCCGCGCGAGCCGGAGAAGATGGCGGTCGCCGCCCTCACCCTCCTGCGCGACGACGAACGTCGCCTGCAACTGGGTGAGTTGTCGAGGCAGCGGGTGATCGACCGCTTCACGCTGCGCCGCTCCGTGGACAACTTCCGGACGATCTACCAGGAGCTCGCGGGCAGCCCAGAGGTGTACGAGCCCACGCTGGAGACGGTCGCCGACTGGACCCTCGAACTGCGCAACCCCTGGTACGAGAAGGTCGCGACGGACGGAACCGGCTGGTGAGCGGCAGCCTCTGGATGCCACCCGGCTCCCGCCCCGACACCCTGCCCGCCATCCCGCACCAGCGCGACCGGCCCAGCTGGGCGCGGCCCGACCCCATCGACGAACTCGCCGCGCGCCTCGACGACTTCATAGCCGCCGCCGTCCACCCCGACGAGATCGCCGCGCTGCTGGAGTCCGACGGCCTCTCGGACGACCAGATACGCGAGCGCTACGGCGTGAAGAACTCCTTCGCCCTCGCCGAGGAGCTGTACGAGCGGGTCGAGCGCCGCTACCCGGAGCCGGCCGGCCCGGTCCACGACCCCTGGCGGACAAGCCTGCTCGGCTGCCTCCTGCGCGGCGTCGTCTTCGCCCTCCCCGGCTTCGGCTACGTCCTCGGCGCCCCGCTGCTCGCGGGCCCACGGGACGACTTCGGCCTCCCGGCGGGCACGGTCCCGCTGCTGGCCGCCGCCTTGGCCGGCTGGACGTGGAACCAGGGGCTGGCCCATCGGGCGTATTCGTGGCTGGGGTTGGGCGACCGCGGCGCCGCCCGCCGGGCCCTGCTCCGCGGCGCCCCGGTGGGTGCGTTGCTCGGCGCCCTGGTGGCCCTGATCGTTGCGGGCGCCGCACACCCGGCCGCCGTGGCCTTCGCAGCCGGGCAGTCGGTCTACCTGGGCGCGGCCACCGTCCTCTTGGTGATGGGCCGCGAACGGGCCCTGCTGGCCGCGTTGTTGCCGATGACGGCGGGAGCGGTCGTATCGCTTGTCCACTCCGTACCGGATGCCGCAAGACTGACTCTGCTACTGGGCTCGTTGATTGTGGTGGTCGTTCTCGGCCAACGCGAGGTAGCGCCCCGAAAGGGGCGCGGGGCTCTATCCGATGTGCGGCTACCGCCGCGTGGGCGCGACAAGCCACGACGAAGCCGCAGCCGACGCACGACAATGGGCCCCCGCCTCTTCGCATCCCTCCCATACGCCCTGTTCGGCCTGGCCACCGGCGTCCTCGTCCTCTACACGGCTCTGGGCGACATCCTCACCGGCGAGCAGCGCAGCGCCCCCGCAGCAGTCGCCCTCACCCTCAGCATGGGCCCCGCCGAATGGCTGCTGTACCGCTTCCGCAGCGGCAGCCTGGCGGGCCTGCGTGCCAGCAGCACACCGAGGGCATTCCGGCGGACGACGGTGCTCAGGGTCGTGGAGTGCCTCTCCGTCTACCTGGTCACCCTGCTCGCGCTCAGCCTCGCCATCTCGGCCCTGTGGCCGCACTCCGCGGGCTTCGACGGCGTCCGTCTCGCCGGTCTGCTCCTGCTGGGCGTGGTCCTGTGGACGGCCCTGCTGCTCCAGTCCTTCGGCGCGGTGGGCGGCGCGGCGGTCATCTGCTGCGCGGCCGCCCTCGCCCAGACGGTCGCCGTGCTGACGCACACCGGCAATCCGCACTGGGTCGGCCTGATCGTCCACGGGACGGCTGCGGTGGCCCAGGCCGCCCTGGTCTGCGCCCTGTTGGGGAGAGGGACCGCTCACCGATGACCGACCTGCTGATCCCCTACTACGAGCACCCGTCCGTCCGTCCCGCCGAATGGGACGTGATCGTCGCAGCCGCGCCCCGCCTCTACGGGGTCGTACTGAACCCGGCCAGCGGCCCCGGAGAGGCGCCCGACCCGGCGTTCGCCGAGGTCGCGGCCCGCCTGCGGGCGGTGGACGTCCGGGTGCTCGGCTACGCCGACACCGACTACGGCCGCAGGCCGCACGCCGACGTCGTACGCGACATCACTCGTCACCGCGACTGGTACCGCGCGGATGGCGTCTTCCTCGACCAGGTCGCCGCCGGACGCGAGGAGTTCGGCCACTACCAGCGGCTCGCGACGGCGGCCTGGGGTGTCGGCTGCGGCACGCTCGCCCTGAATCACGGCACGCCACCGCACCCGTCGTACGCCAGGATCGCCGACCTCCTGGTCACCTTCGAGGGGCCCTGGGCGACGTACACCCGGCTCGGCCCGCAGTCGTGGCGGGGCGCCACCGGAGTGCGGCTGTGCCACCTGGTGTACGGCGTTCCGGCGGGCGTCGACCTGGCGGAGCCGGCGCGCGCCCGCGGGGCCACCGTGCACTGTGCGGTGCCGGGCGGGGGCGATCATCCGTGGGGCACGTTGCCGCACGGGCTGGCGCCCGCTCGGTGAGACCGGCTCGGTGAGACGCCGTGGCGTCAGCCCAGTGACAGCACGACGAGCGCCGTCGTCGCCGCCGTCTCCGCGAGCCCCCCGAAGACGTCACCGGTGACGCCGCCGAAGCGGCGGGTGCAGTGCCGCAGGAGCAGCTCGGCGGCGGCGAGTGCGGCGAGGACCGCGAGGGCGGTGCGGGCCATGCCGGACGCCCCGAACATCGCTCCCGCCGCGGCGGCGACGCCGGTCACGGCCAGGGCGACGGCCACCGCGCCCCGTACGGGAACGACGCCGGCCACCGCGGCGCCCAGCCCCTCCGGCCGGGCGGCGGGAACTCCGGAGCGGGCGGCGAGGGTGAGCGCCAGGCGGGCGGCGACGGCCGAGACGACGGTGGCGAAGGCGCCCCGGACCCACGAGTCGTCGTACAGCTGCGCCAGCGCGGCCACCTGCGCCAGCAGCACGAACACGAGCGTGATGACGCCGAACGGCCCGATGTCCGACTGCTTCATGATCCGCAGCGCGTCCTCGGCGGGCTTGCCGCTGCCGAGGCCGTCGGCGGTGTCGGCGAGGCCGTCGAGATGCAGCCCCCGGGTGAGGACGGCGGGGACGGCGGCGCCGGCGACGGCGGCGAGGAAGGGACCGGCGCCGAGGAACAGCAGCAAGAGCGCCGTCGCGGCGGCACCGCAGCCGAGGACCACCCCGACGAGCGGGGCGCACAGCATCCCGCCGCGCGCCGCCTCCCGGTCCCAGCGGCTCACCCTGACGGGGAGCACGCTCAGGGTGCCGAAGGCGAAACGGAGGCCGTGCAGGGGTGGCGGGGTCATGGACACGCCCGCAGACTAGCCCGGACGTCTTCCCCGCCAGGCGGCCCACCCCTGTCCCGGACACACTGAAACCATGGGTGACTGGTGGCAGCGCAACATCATCGAACCGGGCAAGCTCCCCCTGCTCCTGGCTCTGACCGCCTTCGTGGTCACCTTCCTCGTCACCCGCGTCATCACCCGCCTCATCCGCGCGGGCAAGGGGCCCTTCCGCAACATCAAGACCGGTTCCGTCCACATCCACCATGTCGTTCCCGGCATCATCCTCACGGTCATCGGCGGCTTCTGCGCGGTCGCGGGCGGTCAGCGGGGCTTCGGCTCGGCCACCGCCGCGGTGATCTTCGGGATCGGCGCGGGCCTGGTCATGGACGAGTTCGCGCTGATCCTGCATCTGGACGACGTCTACTGGTCAGAGGACGGCCGCAAGAGTGTCGAGGTCGTCGTCCTCACCGCCGCCGTGGTCGGCCTGCTCCTCCTCGGCTTCGCGCCCTTCGGGGTGAACGACCTCAACGACGACGAGATGCAGAACCGCGGGACGGTGCTCACCACCATCGCCGGGAACTTTCTCGTGGCCCTGATCGCCCTCACCAAGGGCAAGGCCCGGATCGCGATCTTCGGGGTGGTCATCCCCTTCGTCGCCCTGTTCGGCGCCATCCGCCTGGCCCGCCCCACGTCCCCCTGGGCGAAACGCTTCTACCGTCGCCGCCCGCGCGCCCGCGCCAAGGCCCAGCTGCGCGCCTACCACCACGACCGGCGCTGGGCGGGCCCCAGCCGCAAGCTTCAGGACTGGATCGGCGGGGCTCCCGACGTGGCGCCGCCCCGGGCCCTGGAACGCCGCTGACGCACCGCCGCCAGCGCGCACAGCACCACTACCGCCGCGATTGCCGCGAGGTGCTCCTTCCCGGCGAGGTTCTCCTCCAGCACCACCTCGACCACCATCGCCGCGATCACCACCCCGGCCGTGACGTACGCGCCGTGGCGCCGGCCGAGGAACACCGCGAGGCCCACCACCGCGGCCGACGGTCCCGTGTCCACGACCTGTGCGTCCGAGGCGGGCAGGCCGATCGGGTGGCCGGGGCCGAGCGCGATGCCCACGCGCGCGTAGAGGGTGCCGGCGAGGGTTGCGACGTAGGCGATGACGAGGGTCCGCCACCAGCCCAGACAGAGCTCGGCGATTCCGAACACCAGCAGGATCTGCGCGAGCGCGCCCCACACCGGCAGATCGGGGGCCGGCACGAAGAGGGACAGCGGCGTCCGCAGGAGGGCAAGCCACAGTGGATCCTCGGCGCGTACGCCCCCGAGGTTCTGCACGAGCTGATGACCCCAGGATCGGTTCTGCACGAACTGCACGATCCCGGTCAGACACACGGCCCCGAGAGTCATCGGCACCGCCCGCCACCGCCGCTCGGCCAGGGCCCCGCGCGCGGCGAGATACAAGGACCCCCACTCGGCACGGGCCCAGCGGCCGAGGGTGTCAGCTCTCACGAGTGGGGATCATATGTCCACTCTCGGGGGATTGTCCTTTTCGCCCCGAGTCGCTCGGTGCTGCCGGGCCCCTGGCGCTTACTCGGCCTCTGCCGCCTCCGGGGTGTCCGCCGTCACCGCCGTCACCGGCGTCTCCGGAGCCTCCGGCGCCTCCGATTCCTTCGGCTGCTCCGGCAGTTCCGCCGCCAGTGCCGCCGCGGCCTGCACCATCGGCAGGGCCAGCATGCCCCCGGCGCCCTCCCCGACCTTCACGCCCTGGTCGAGCAGGGGCTCCAGGGCCATCCGGTCCAGCGCCTTCGCCTGACCCGGCTCCCCGCTGTCGTGCGCGGCCAGCCACCAGTCCGGCGCCCGGAACGCGATCCGCTGTCCCACCAGGGCGCAGGCGGCGACGACCACCCCGTCCAGCACGACCGGCATCTTCCGCACCGCGCTCTGCAGCAGGAACCCGGTGATCGCCGCGAGATCGGCCCCGCCCACCGTCGCGAGCAGCTGCAGCTGGTCCCCGAGCACGGGCCGGGCCCGGCGCAACGCGTCCCGGATCGCCGCGCACTTGCGCATCCACATCAGGTCGTCGATGGCCAGTCCGCCCCGCCCGGTGACCACGGACGCGTCGGTTCCGCACAGCGCGGCGACCAGCACCCCCGCCGCCGTGGTCCCGCCGACGCTCACATCGCCGAGCACCACCAGGTCCGTACCGGAGTCGGCCTCCTCGTCGGCCACCGCCACCCCGGCCCGGAAGGCGGCCTCGGCCTCCTCGGCCGTCAGCGCGTCCTCGATGTCGATACGGCCGCTGCCGCGCCGCACCCGATGCCGTACGACCGCCTCCGGCAGCGCCTCCGGGTCGCAGTCCAGCGCCATGTCGACGATCCGCACCGGAACCCCGGCCCGCCGCGCGAGCACCGACACCGGCCGGCCGCCCTCGAGGATCTCCCGCACCAACTCCCCGGCGCTGCCCGCCGCTCGCGCCGACACGCCGAGCTCGGCCACACCGTGGTCGCCGGCGAACAGTACGACCCGCGGCTGTTCGATCGGCCGTACCGGCACCGCGGACTGCGCGGCCGCCAGCCACTCACCCAGTTCGTCGAGGCGGCCCAGTGCTCCGGGCGGCACGATCTGACGCTCACGGCGCGCCTCTGCGTCACGGCGCACCCCTCCGTCGGGGCGCTCGATCAGATCAGTGAAGTCGTCGAGATTAAGCGAGCTCATTCGCCGAACAGTACCGGCACCGGTCGAACAGAACGGCGCCACATGGCCACCACGGGCTCCGCCACGGCCCCACCCCATCCGAGCGACGTCGTTGCACCCAAGATCGCCATCCCATACGTTCCGTTTTGCCGTGGATTGTCGGGGCATGCTCGCACCACCCGCCGTCCGCCTCCGCCGTACGCCCCCTGCGTACGCCCTCGCGCCCGGGAGCCGCCCATGACCGCGACCGCCCCCTCCGAACGACGCCGCGCCGACTGCGCGTTCACCCTCTCCAGATGCCGTGAGCACACCTACGTCCCCCGCCATCTGCGGCTCACGCGGCTGCCGTACCGCCACCTGAGAGCCGCGGCCCGCGCGGCGCTGGCCTTCCCCGAGCCGGAGAGCTGGCTGGACGTGGGCACGGGATACGCCCGTTTCCCGGAGGTGGCGAAGGAACTCTTCCCGTACACGGCGTTCGACGGCCTCGACCTGACCCACCGCGTCCTGGACGCCCGCGTCGCCGAGCGGGTGGAGGAGGCCCACGTCGGCCACCTCACGGACCCCCGCATCACGGCCCGGCTGCGGGCCCGCTACGACATCGTCAGCATGTTCCGCCACCTGGAACACGCCCAGGACCCCCGCAAGGAACTGCGCGCCGCCCTCGCGGTCCTGCGCCCGGGCGGCCACCTCCTGCTCGAACTGCCCAACCCGCGCGGTGTGTTCGCCCTGCTGCTCGGCAGGTGGTGGATCCCGCACAGCCGCCCGGGCCACCTGCACCTGATCCCCCTGAACACCCTCCGCGAGGAACTCAAGGCCCTGGGCTGCACCGTCCTGACGGCGGACCGCCGCGCCGCGCACATCCCGTACGACTTCGCGGCCTTCACCTCGCGGGTGCTGACGAACCTGCTGCCCGCGCCCCTGTCCCGGGCGAGCGCACCCCTGGTCGGTGTGGCCTGGGCGCTGGACCACCTCCTGGCCCCCGTGGTGCGCCGCACCCGCCTGTCGAACACCTACCGCGTCATCGCCCGCAAGGAGCCGGCCGCACAGCCGGCCGCACCACCGGCCGCACTGCCGATCGTGCAGCCGGCCCCACCGCCCTCAGCCGCGTAGCACCAGCGCCTGCCCCGCCACCACCAGCAGCACCTGCTCGCACTCCCCGGCGAACGCGGCGTTCAGCCGCCCCAGCTCGTCGCGGTACCGCCGCCCCGACGCCGTCGCCGGCACGATCCCCGACCCCACCTCGTTCGACACGGCGACCACGGTGCGCCGGGTGCCCCGCACCGCCTGCGTCAACTCCCGCACCCGCTCGCGCAGTGCCTTCTCCCCGCCCTCCGCCCACACCGCGTCGTCCCACGCCCCGACGGCGTCCATGGCGTCCGTCAGCCACAGGGACAGACAGTCGATGAGCAGCGGCGGCCCGTCCTCGGCCAGCAGGGGCACCAGGTCGCACGTCTCGGTCGTACGCCACGACCCCGGCCGGCGCTCGCGGTGCGTGGCGACCCGTGCCGCCCACTCGGTGTCCCCGCCCCGGGTGCCCCCGGTCGCCACGTACAGGACGTCGGGAAACGCCTCCAGCCGCCGTTCGGCCTCCACCGACTTCCCGGACCGGGCCCCGCCCAGCACCAGGGTCCGCCGTGGCACGTCCGGCACGTCCTCGTACGCCCCCACCTGGAGCGTCGTCCCGTCCGGCACGGTCCGGGCGCCCGCCGCGGCCAGCCGCCGGCGCAGCTCGGCGCCCGGCGGCGCGTCGTGATCCAGATGTACGGCGATGACGTCCGTCGTCGGCCCGACGGCCTCCACCGCCCGCAGCTTGGCCAGCGCGTCCGGGCGCCCCACGACATCGGCGACCACCATGTCGTACATCCCGACGGCCCCCTCCACCAGCCCGGCCGGCGCGCCCTCCGGCGGCAGATACAGCAGCCGCTGCCCGTCCGGGCCGGTCACCGCGTATCCCGTGCCCGGATGGTCCATCGCCACCGCCCGCACCCGATGCCCCGTCAGCAGCGTCAACTCCTGCCCGTCCGGCACCCGCCCGGGCTGCGGCAGCCCGGCCGGTACCTCGACGGCGGGCCCGTTGTGCGGATGCGACAGCAGCACCTGCCGTACGTTCGCCAGCGAACGCCCGGCCCGAGCCGCCGCGAACGCCGCCCCGGGCGTCAGATCGAGCAGCAGCGCCCCGTCCACGAGCAACGCGGTCGCAGCCCGCGCATCGTTCCCGAGCGCGCTCGCACAAGCCGCGCAGGGACAGTCGGGGCGGGGGAGTCCCGCGGGGGCGCCGGTGCCGAGGAGAGTGAGTTCCACAGAACTGATTTTCGCTTGCCGGCACGGGTCTCGCGCTCCCCACTCCCGCCTTTGCTCGAGCGGGGGGACCCCCACGACTAGGCTCAGGGCAGGAGCCGGACATAGATCCGGCTTCGGCTCTGCACGTGCTGACACCTTGGAGGCGTACATGGCGGCATGGACGTGGCGGTTCGAGAAGGCCGACGGGGCGGAGGTCCAGCCCGCGGTGCAGCCCGAGGAGTTCACCACCCAGGGGGACGCCGAGTCGTGGATCGGGGAGCACTGGAAGGCACTGCTCGAGGGCGGTGCGGACCAGGTACGGCTGCTCGAGGACTCCACGGAGATCTACGGGCCGATGAACCTGCACGCCGACGCGTAACGCTCACGGGGGCGAGGGCATCGCGGCCCTCGCCCACCCCCGTCACTGCTCACCCAGCGTCACGCCGACTGTCTTCTCACTGCCGTTGCGGGTGTACGTCACCTTGGTCCGCTCGCCCGGCCTGTCGGCGGCCAGCGCCTCGGACAGCGAGGTGATGGTGGTGATGTCCGTGTCGCCCAGCCGGGTGATGATGTCCCCGGGCGCGAGACCGGCCTTGTCGGCCGCCCCACCCGTCTGCACCTGGACGACGGCGACGCCGGCGGCATGGTAGTCGTCGTTCACGACCGTACGGGCCGTGATGCCGAGCGCCGCCCGGCCCGAGTCGGTGACCCGGCCGTCCTTGATGATCTGGTCGGCGATCGTCTTCACCGTCGACGCCGGGATGGCGAACCCGATGCCGGGCGCGGCGCTGTTCCCGAGGTCGGGGTCGGTGGCGGCGAGGGTCGGGATGCCGATGACCCGGCCGTCGAGGTTCACCAGGGCGCCGCCGCTGTTGCCGGGGTTGATGGCGGCCGACGTCTGCACCATGTTGGCGATCGTCGCGCCCGTACCGCCGTCGTCGCTGCCCTCGGTGACGGTCCGTCCGGTCGCCGAGACGATGCCCTGGGTCACGCTGGACGACAGCCCGAGGGGCGAACCCATCGCCAGCACGATCTGGCCGACCTCGACCTCGGCGGAGTCCCCGAGCGTGGCCGCCTTCGGCCCGTCCGGCATGTCGTCCAGCTTGATGACGGCGAGGTCCTGCTGGGGGTACGAGGACACGAGCCGCGCGGTGACTTCGTCCTCACGGTTCGCGATCGTCACGCGGAAGGTCTTCTCGTCCCCGACGACGTGGGCGTTGGTGACGATGTGCCCCTGGCTGTCGTAGATCACGCCCGATCCGAGGTCGTTCCTGGCCTGGATCTGCACGACCGACGGCAGGACGTCCTTGATCACCTTCAGATAGCCGTCCTGCAGATCCTCGGTCGCCGTGAGCGCCTTCGGAGCGGCGGCCTGCGCGGCCTGCGTGGTCGACCCCTCCTGCCCGCCCGAGGACGACGCCCCGGAACAACCGGAGAACACCCCGAGACAGCAGCAGAGCCCGAAACCCCGAAGAGCGAGCCGCACGGCACCGGAACGGCGAGCATCCATGCCCCGAGTCTCCCCGCGGGCCGCACACCCGGCCCGTACTGCTCACCCGAACGAGCCGAAGGGGCCCCGAGGGCCACCGGCTCCAGCGGCGGGGGCGCTTCGGGCAGACGGCCGGTCCGCCTTGGTGTCGTGGATGCCGTCGAGTGGGCGCTGGTGTCGGCCGGTTCCGTGTCGCGCAGGGACGGCGCGGGTTCCCTGAGCCGTGCTGGGATCCGGGCTCCGGTGTTCCGGTGACTGTGCTCAGGGGCTGGGTTTCGGCGGGTGCGGAGTCCGCAGCCGAGGCGCTCCGGGAGGCAGCCGGTCCGTCTCGGTGTCGTGGATGCCGTCGAGTGGGCGCTGGTGTCGGACGGTTCCGTGTCGCGCAGGGAGGGCGCGGGCTCCCTGAGATGCGCTGGGATCCGGGCTCCGGTGTCCCGGTGACTGTGCTCAGGGGCCGGTTTCCGCGGGCGCGAAGCCCGTAGCGGCGATGGGGGCGAGGGCGCTTCCGGGAGGCAGACGGCCGGTCCGCCTTGGTGCCATGGACGCCGTCGAGCGGGCGCCGACCCCGGCCAGCTCCGTCTCACGTACGGCCGCACAGGCTCCCGAGCCGCGCAGGGACGGTCGACTCCGGTGTACGGCTCACCGTGCACAGCGGCGCGGGTTTCGGCGGGCGCGGAGTCCGTAGCCGTTGGGGCGGTTCGAGGAGGCGGCCGGTCCGCCTTGGTGCCGTGGACGCCGTCGAGCAGGGGCTGGGGCCGTCCGCTCCCTCTCGCACACGGACGGCACAGGCTTCCCGAGTCGCGCTGGGCCGTCTGCTCCGGCGTCCCGCTCACCGCGCTCAGCGGCCCGGCGGCCGCGGAGTCCGTAGCGCCGAGGCGCTTCCGGGAGGCAGCCGGTCCGTCTTGGTGTCGTGGATGCTGTCGAGCAGGTTCTGGTGTCGGCCGGTTCCGTGTCGCGCAGGGACGGCGCGGGTTCCCTGAGCCGTGCTGGGATCCGGGCTCCGGCGTCTCGCTGACTGTGCTCAGCGGCCGGGTTTCGGCGGGTGCGAAGCCCGTACCCGCGATGGGTTCAGCCCCGCACCCCGCACAGGTGCAGCAGCGCGGCGACGCTTCGGTAGGGGTCCGTCTTCCCGGCCCGTTCCTCGACTGCCAGCAAGGTCTCCACGTCCGGCGGGGTCCCCGCCCCGTCGGCGGCCGTGTCGGTGAATACCCGCACCCCGTACCAGGCGTGCAGCGGGGCACCGATCCCCGCGAGCGTCGACGTCAGGTCGGCCAGCCGGTCGGCCCGTACGTCCAGTCCCAGGCGATTCCGGTAGGCGGTCGTGTCGAAGGCGGTCAGCGCGCCGGGCCAGTCCCCGCCCAGGCCGGGCCGCATGGCGAGCGCGTCGCCGTTGCGGACGAGCAGCGACAGCAGCCCGCCCGGGGCGAGCATCCGGGCCAGCCCGGCCAGCAGCGGATCGGGCTCGTCGATGTACATCAGGACGCCGTGGCAGAGCACGACGTCGAAGCTGCCCGGCAGAAAGTGGACGCCGGTGTCCCGCCCGTCGCCCTGGACGATGCGCACCCGCTCCCGGATCCCCTCCGGCTCGCCGGCGAGCTCCTCGCGGGCCGTGGCGATCATCTTCGGGTCCTGCTCCACACCGGTCACCTGGTGCCCGGCCCTCGCGAGGCGCAGCGCCTGCGTGCCCTGGCCCATCCCGACGTCGAGCACCCGAAGCCGCTGCCCGACGGGGAACCGCCCGGCTATCTGCTCGTCGAGCTGGCGGCCCACCAGCTCCTGTCGTACGACATCACGCAGCCCGCCCAGCTTGTCGAGCCACGCATCCGCCGCACCCCCGGAAAATGCGGTTGCGCTCAGGGCCGCTCTCCGCGCTTGACCTGAGGCTTCGGCAGCCGGAGCCGGCGCATCTGCAGGGAGCGCATCAGCGCGTAGGCGACGGCGCCGCGCTTGTTGTCGTCGGGGAAGCGCTCGGCGAGCCGCTTCTTCAGGCGGAAGCCGGTGACGACCGAGTCGAGCACGATCAGCACGATCACGATCAGCCACAGCAGCAGCGCGATGTTCTGCAGCGACGCCACCTGGACCATGCTCAGCACGAGGATGACCACGGCCATCGGCAGGAAGAACTCCGCGATGTTGAAGCGCGAGTCGATGAAGTCACGCGCGAACTTGCGGACCGGACCCTTGTCACGGGCCGGCAGATAGCGCTCGTCGCCCCCGGCCAGCGCCTGACGCTGCTTCGCCAGGGCGGCACGGCGCTCCTCGCGCTGCCGCTTGGCGGCGTCCTTGCGCGTCAACGACGTGTTGGCCACGCTGCGACGCTGCGACTGGGCAGCATTGCGCTTGGGCGTGGGGCGGCCCTTGGGGGCCTCGGGGTGACGGGTCTCATTGGAGTCGGTCACCAGCGCCTTGTCGGCGGACTGGGCCTTCTCTTCCTTGGCACGGCTACGGAACACAAAACCCAAGGGTACGGGGTGCCAGGGGTTGGACCCCAGCCCCGTGGGGAACGATCCGGCAACACCAGTCGTCGTAGGGGGACAGAGGGGACGTTGCAGACGGTTCCTCCGGCGGCCATGAGGGAGACACGTGGGCGGCACCGGGTCGGCACCCGGGAGTCACCTACTCCTTACGCCGGAGCAGGAGCGTCAGCAGTCGTCCTTGGGGATGAGCGCATCCGTCCCCGAACAGTGCGGTAATGGATGCAGGGCCCGTACTGTGGGTTCTGTCGCAGGTGCTGGAGTGGAGTCCGTCAGAAGGGGGCGCGCGAAGCCCATGAGCGGTGTCATGAAGCGTATGGGGATGATCTTCCGCGCGAAGGCGAACAAGGCCCTTGACCGGGCCGAGGACCCGCGCGAGACCCTCGATTACTCGTACCAGAAGCAGCTGGAGCTGCTCCAGAAGGTCCGCCGCGGCGTAGCCGACGTGGCCACCTCGCGCAAGCGCCTGGAACTCCAGCTCAACCAACTCCAGCAGCAGTCGTCCAAGCTGGAGGACCAGGGCCGCAAGGCGCTCGCGCTGGGCCGTGAGGACCTGGCCCGCGAGGCGCTCTCGCGCCGCGCCGCCCTCCAGCAGCAGGTGACGGACCTGGAGACGCAGCACGCGACGCTGCAGGGCGAGGAGGAGAAGCTCACCCTCGCGGCCCAGCGCCTGCAGGCGAAGGTCGACGCCTTCCGCACCAAGAAGGAGACGATCAAGGCCACCTACACCGCCGCCCAGGCCCAGACCCGCATCGGCGAGGCCTTCTCCGGCATCTCGGAGGAGATGGGCGACGTCGGCCTGGCGATCCAGCGCGCGGAGGACAAGACGGCCCAGCTCCAGGCCCGCGCCGGAGCCATCGACGAACTCCTCGCCTCCGGCGCCCTCGACGACCAGTCCGGCATGCACAAGGACGACATCCAGGCCGAGCTGGACCGGCTCTCCGGTGGTACGGATGTAGAGCTGGAACTGCAGCGCATGAAGGCGGAGCTGGCGGGCGGTTCCTCGTCGCAGCAGGCGATCGAGGGCGGCGCCGGCCAGTCTCAGTCGCAGTCCCAGCAGCAGCCGCAGGACACCCCGCGCTTCGACAAGCAGTAGTCCCGGGAGACGGGGCGGGCCCATCGCCGAGGAGGGCGACATGATCGTACGGATCATGGGGGAGGGGCAGGTGAGTCTGGCCGACAGCCACCTCACCGAGCTGAACAAGCTGGACGACGTACTCCTGGAGGAAATGGAGAACGGCGACGGCCCAGGTTTCCGCGCGACCCTCCACGCCCTTCTCCAGAAGGTCCGCGAACTGGGCGAGCCCCTGCCCGACGACTCCCTGGAACCGTCCGAACTCATCCTTCCGTCCCCGGACGCGACGCTGGAGGAGGTCCGGGAGCTGCTGAGCGACGACGGCTTGATCCCGGGCTGAGCCCTTCAGGTCCGAAGCGGGTCTGGGGGTCGCAGGCCCCCAGCGACTACCGTGAGCAAGCGTGAGCACCCTCCAACGCGCCCGGCGGCATCTCAAGGCGCACCCCATGGCGCTGGACGCGGCGTTGGCGGTCGGCGTACTGGTCTGCATGGTGTCCGGCTCGTTCGTGGACCCGCATGGGAAGAACGGCGTGACCTGGGGTCTGCGCACCCCGGACACGCTCAGCCTGGTGCTCATCACCCTCGGCGCCGCGGCCCTGGTATTCCGCCGCCGCGCCCCCATGACGGTCCTCGCGGTCACCGGCACCGTCTCCCTGATCGAGTCCGTCACCGGCGACCCCCGCGCCCCGGTCGCCATGTCCGCGGTGATCGCCCTCTACACCGTCGCCTCGACCACCGACCGCACCACCACCTGGCGCGTCGGCCTGCTCACCGTCACCGTCCTGACCGGTTCCGCGATGCTGGCCGGCCCCCTGCCCTGGTACGCCCAGGAGAACCTCGCCATCTTCGCCTGGACCGGCATCGGCGCCACCGCCGGCGACGCGGTCCGCAGCCGCCGCGCCGTCGTCACCGCCATCCGCGAACGTGCCGAACGCGCCGAGCGCACTCGCGAGGAGGAGGCCCGCCGCCGGGTCGCCGAGGAGCGCCTGCGGATCGCCCGGGACCTGCACGACGTCGTCGCCCACCACATCGCCCTCGTCAATGTGCAGGCCGGCGTCGCCGCCCACGTCATGGACAAGCGGCCCGACCAGGCCAAGGAGGCCCTGGCGCACGTACGTGAAGCCAGCCGCTCCGCGCTCAACGAACTGCGCGCGACCGTCGGCCTGCTGCGGCAGTCCGGCGACCCGGAGGCCCCCACCGAACCCGCCCCCGGCCTGGAGCGTCTCGACGAACTCGCGGGCACCTTCCGCAGCGCGGGCCTCCAGGTGGAGGTCGCCCGTGCCGACCAGGGCACCACGCTCCCGGCCGCCGTCGACCTGGCCGCCTACCGCGTCATCCAGGAGGCGCTGACCAACGTGCAGAAGCACGCCGGCCCGGACGCCAAGGCCGAGGTCAGCGTCGTCCGCGTGGGGCCGAACGTCGAGATCACCGTCCTCGACGACGGCGCCGGCGAGGACGACACGGCCGACGGCGGCGGCCACGGCCTGCTCGGCATGCGCGAGCGCGTCACCGCCCTGCGCGGCACCCTCACCACCGGCCCCCGCTACGGAGGCGGTTTCCGCGTCCATGCGATCCTGCCGGTCAAGAGCCGTACGCGCGCCGCGGAGGACGCCGTATGACAACGGGCGGCCCCCTCTTCGCCGTATGCCTCACCGCCGTCTGACAACTGAACGCCCCCACCGCCCCGCACAAGGGCCCGGAGAGGACCCCGCATGACGATCCGCGTCCTGCTCGCCGACGACCAGGCCCTGTTGCGCAGCGCCTTCCGGGTGCTGGTCGACTCCGAGTCCGACATGGAGGTCGTCGCCGAGGCGTCCGACGGGGCGGAGGCGGTGCGGCTGGCCAAGGAGGAGCGGGCGGACGTCGTTCTGATGGACATCCGGATGCCCGGCACCGACGGCCTCGCCGCCACCCGCATGATCAGCGCCGACCCGGCCCTCGCCCACGTCCGCGTGGTCATACTGACCACCTTCGAGGTCGACGACTACGTTGTGCAGTCGCTGCGCGCCGGCGCCTCCGGCTTCCTCGGCAAGGGCTCCGAGCCAGACGAACTCCTCGCCGCCATCCGCGTCGCGGCCGGCGGTGAGGCGCTGCTCTCCCCCGCCGCCACCAAGGGCCTGATCGCCCGCTTCCTCGCCCAGGGCGACGGCGCCGACGACGACCGCGATCCGGCCCGCGCCGAGCGGCTCGACGCGCTCACCGTCCGGGAGCGCGAGGTCCTGGTCCAGGTCGCCGGCGGGCACTCCAACGACGAGATCGCCGAGCGGCTGGCGGTCAGCCCGCTGACGGTGAAGACGCACGTCAACCGGGCCATGTCCAAGCTCGGTGCCCGCGACCGGGCGCAGCTCGTGGTGATCGCGTACGAGTCCGGGCTGGTACGTCCAAGGGTGGAGTGAGCTCGACCCGGGTGTACTGCGCCCGGAGTATGCGCCGGATAAGGAACGGGACCTGCGGCCTACGAAACCGGTCTCCCCGATGGCTCAGGGTGTAGGGGCGGGCGCTCATCCGTGCCGCCCATGCGTGTCCCACGCGTGTGCCGTGGACGCCCTGCCTGATCCATGCCTGATTCCTGCCTGACCTCTGCCTGATCCAAGCCTGCGCCTTGCCGCTTCTGCCGCTCACAGAAGAGAGACCCTGAACCATGTCCTGGCTGTCGAAGTTCAGCCTTGCCCAGCGTGCCCTGATAGGCCTGATGTCGATCATCGCGATCGTCTTCGGCGCCATCGCGATACCCCAGCTCAAGCAGCAGCTGCTGCCCTCCATCGAACTGCCCATGGTGTCCGTGCTGGCGCCGTACCAGGGCGCCGCGCCGGACGTGGTCGAGAAGCAGGTCGTCGAGCCGATCGAGGACAGCCTCGAAGCCGTCGACGGCATCACCGGCGTCACCTCCACGGCCAGTGAGGGCAACGCCGTGATCATGGCGTCCTTCGACTACGGCCCCGACAACCAGCAACTGGTCGCCGACGTCCAGCAGGCCGTCAACCGTGCCCGCGTCGCGCTGCCGGACACCGTGGACCCGCAGGTCATCGCCGGTTCCACCGACGACATCCCGACCGTCGTCCTCGCCGTCACCTCCGACCGCGACCAGCAGGCGCTGGCCGACCAGCTCGACCGGACCGTCGTGGCGGACCTGAAGGACATCGACGGCGTCGGCCAGGTCACCGTCGACGGCGTACGGGACCTCCAGGTCACCGTGACCCCCGACGACGCGAAGCTGGCGAAGGCGGGCCTGGCCTCGGCGGACCTCGCCGAGGCCCTGAAGGCGGGCGGCGCCACCGTCCCGGCGGGCTCCTTCGACGAGGGCGGCGACAACCGCACCGTCCAGGTGGGCGGCGGGTTCACCTCGCTGCAGCAGATCAAGGACCTGAGGGTCACCGGCTCGGGCGGCCCGGGTGGCGGTGCGGACGCTTCCGGGAAGAAGCCGGTCCGCCTCGGCACCGTCGCCACCGTCGAGCAGGAGCAGGCCGCGGCCGACTCCCTCACGCGCACGGACGGCAAGCCGTCCCTGGCGATCGCGGTCACCATGGACCGCGACGGCAGCGCGGTCGCGATCTCCGACGCCGTCCAGGACAAGCTCGCCGGGATGCGCAAGGACCTCGGCTCCGGCGCCACGCTCACCGTGGTGAGCGACCAGGGCCCGGCGGTCTCGAAGTCCATCGACGGCCTGACCACCGAGGGCGCGCTCGGCCTCCTCTTCGCGGTCCTCGTCATCCTGGTCTTCCTCGCGTCGATCCGCTCGACGCTGGTGACGGCGGTCTCGATCCCGCTGTCGGTGGTCCTGGCCCTGATCGTCCTGTGGACGCGCGATCTGTCGCTGAACATGCTGACGCTCGGTGCGCTCACCATCGCCATCGGCCGGGTCGTCGACGACTCGATCGTGGTCCTCGAGAACATCAAGCGGCACCTCGGCTACGGCGAGGAGCGCCAGGAGGCCATCCTCAAGGCGGTCCGCGAGGTCGCCGGCGCGGTCACCTCCTCCACCCTCACCACGGTCGCCGTGTTCCTGCCGATCGGCCTGGTCGGCGGCATGGTGGGCGAGCTGTTCGGCTCGTTCAGCCTGACCGTGACGGCTGCGCTGCTGGCGTCGCTGCTGGTCTCGCTGACGGTCGTACCGGTCCTGTCGTACTGGTTCCTGCGGGCCCCGAAGGGCACCCCCGAGGACGCCGCCGAAGCCCGCCGGATCGCGGAGGAGAAGGAGGCGAAGAGCAGGCTCCAGCGCTTCTACGTCCCCGTCCTGCGCTTCGCGACCCGCCGCCGTATGACCAGCGTGCTGCTCGCGATCGTCATCCTCATCGGCACGTTCGGCATGGCGCCGCTGCTGAAGACGAACTTCTTCGACCAGGGCGAGCAGGAAGTCCTCACCGTCAAGCAGGAGTTGAAGCCGGGCACCAGCCTGGCGGCGACCGACGAGCAGGCGAAGAAGGTCGAGAAGCTGCTCGCCGACACCAAGGGCGTGAAGGACTACCAGGTCACGATCGGCTCGTCCGGCTTCATGGCGGCCTTCGGCGGCGGCACCGACACCAACCAGGCGTCCTACCAGGTGATGCTGGAGGACTCGGCGTCGTACGAGGACGTACAGGACCGCGTCGAGGCCGGCCTGAAGAAGCTGGACGGCATCGGTACGACCACCATCGCGGCCGGTGACGGCTTCGGCGCCCAGGACCTGAGCGTCGTCGTGAAGGCGGCCGACGCTCAGGTGCTGCGCAAGGCGTCCGAGCAGGTGCGCGAGGCGGTGGCCGGCCTGGACGACGTCACCGACGTGACCAGCGACCTGGCGCAGAGCGTGCCGCGCATCTCGGTGAAGGCCAACGACAAGGCCGCCGCGGCCGGCTTCAACGACCAGACCCTCGGCCTGGCCGTCGCCCAGGCGGTCCGCGGCAACACGGCGGCCCAGGCGACCCTCGACGACACCGAGCGGGACGTCGTCATCAAGTCGGCCAAGCCGGCGACGACGCTCAAGCAGCTTCGGGACCTGAGCCTGGGCCCGGTCAAGCTCGGTGACGTCGCGGACGTGAAGCTGGTGGACGGCCCGGTCTCGATGACCCGCATCGACGGCCAGCGCGCGGCCACGATCTCCGCGAAGCCGACCGGCGACAACACGGGCGCGGTGAGCGCGGACCTCCAGTCCAAGATCAACTCGCTGACCCTCCCGGCCGGTGCCACGGCCTCGATCGGCGGTGTCTCCGAGGACCAGGACGAGGCGTTCGTCAACCTGGGCCTGGCGATGCTGGCGGCGATCGCGATCGTCTTCATGCTTCTGGTCGCGACCTTCCGCTCCCTCATCCAGCCCCTGATCCTGCTCGTCTCCATCCCGTTCGCGGCGACGGGCGCGATCGGCCTCCTGATCGCGACCGGCACCCCGATGGGCGTCCCCGCGATGATCGGCATGCTGATGCTGATCGGCATCGTGGTGACGAACGCGATCGTGCTGATCGACCTCATCAACCAGTACCGGAGCCAGGGTTACGGCGTCGTCGAGGCCGTGATCGAGGGCGGCCGCCACCGCCTCCGCCCCATCCTCATGACGGCCCTGGCAACCATCTTCGCCCTCCTCCCCATGGCCCTGGGCGTCACCGGCGAGGGCGGCTTCATCGCCCAGCCCCTGGCCGTGGTCGTGATCGGCGGCCTGATCACGTCGACCCTGCTGACCCTGCTCCTCGTACCGACGCTGTACGCGATGGTGGAGCTTCGGAAGGAACGGCGGGCGAAGAAGCGCGCCGCGAAGCGGGCGAAGAAGGCCGGTGCGGCTGCGCAGCCGACGTCTGCGGCGTCCTCGGACTCGGATGAGCCGGAGACTGCTTCCGTCTGACGCTGCGGTCCTCATGAGCCAGCCCGTCCCGGGAGGAAACCCGGGGCGGGCTGGGCAGCAGGCTTACCGGAACGGGATGTTGAGCCAGGGGCTTCCGGGGTCGGACATCAGGATCCGGTGGACGGTGACCATGTCCTCGTACCAGCCGCCGAACTTCTCGTTGTCGAACTGCAGGCAGCGGCCGAGGATGAAGCCGACGGAGAAGTCCCGCCAGGACTCGTAGCAGCGTGCCGCGTTCCGGCCCGCTTCGACGACGGCGGCCTCGGCTTCCGGCAGGATGCAGTAGCGAGTGCTCAGGCCCCAGCGCGCCATGCAGGAGGCCCGACCGAGGTCCCAGGCGTCCGCGGAGGTGACGTACTGGCCGGCGCCGAGGACGCCGTCGGCGCGCATACGGGCCTCGTACCGGGTGATACGGCCGATGAGGTGCTGCACGCCCTTGATGTGTGTCTCGGTCTTGGCCGCGGGGACGGGCTCGGTCCTGATGACGCCGTCCGGGGTCAGGACAGTCTCGCCCGCCGCCCGCGCGCGCAGGACGCGGGCGGCGGCGTCACGCCAGTAGCCGGTCTCGACGTAGCCTCCGAAGTCCCGGGCGATGGCGCGGCGCAGGCCGAGGGCGAACTCCCACACCGGGTTGGCCCCGTCGGTGGCCAGCAGGGCGCGCTGCTGCTCTTGCCACTCGGTGTGGCTGGTGATACCCCACGACTTGCGCAGCATCTGGCGCTCGGCGGGGTAGCCCTGGCCGTGGTAGGCGAGGGCATTCCAGGGAAGGCCCTGGTGGACGATGAGGTGGGCGCCGCAGGCCAGGCCGTGGGCCACGGGTCCGTTCAGTGGACCGCCCAAGCGCAGGGTCCGCAGGGCGGCCTTGTCCGAGGGGCCGCCTGTCCACCCGGTGTATTGGGCCCAGGCGGCGGAGTGCGGCGGCGCGGACGGCAGGAACGCCTCGCAGGGACTGCCACGATTCACGACGATCATCGGCGGATCGGTGAGGTCCCATGTTTGCGCGAACCACTCGAGGACGTTCCAGTCGAACACACGGTGCGGTTCGGGCACGGGAAGCAGGCCCTCGGTGTACACCGCCCAGACCCTGCCGCCGGGAACACGCGAGTCGTGATCAAACACGGGCTGTATGTCACGACGCCTGGCGTCCACCCTGTCCCGCCGAATCTCGAAGTACAACCGATTCCGCGCGAGCACCTCGAAGTACGCCCCCCAGTCCTCACGGGACTTGGCGTACAGCAGTGCCTGCTCGACCGCTGTGGGAGGGGTCCAAGCGGGCGACACCGGAGACCCGAAGCCGGTGGGCGGCGGACCGAATGGCATGACCTAGCTACCTCTTTTGTCCACTGAGATGGATCCGTACGCCTTCGTCCGAGAACTCTCCAAAGTCCCTCACCGCCAGACTGGTGGAATGTTCACTGATGTCGACACCGCAAAAGTACCGCGCGCCGGGCGCCCCCGCATACAGAAGATCGATATCTGCCAACACTTCATCCGTTTTCCCGATGAGTGCTTCTTGATTGGGGGAATAAGCCACCATGATGAAATCATGGCCGCCGACGGGAGTCTGGGAAAACTTCTGAACCCATTGAGGCTGGGGATCTCCTTCGTCGAACTGGACGAAGTTGTTCGGGACTTGGTCCCAATTCAATCGACTGGTGACCCATGGCAGGGTGTCGAGGTAGTCGAACAGTTCGCGCGCCTTTTCTGAATCCACGACCTTGCACTGATGTCCACTTCGCCATTCCCGCACAAAGCGATCCTCGATACCCAACGGTGACTCCTAGGTGTGTGGTAGGTGCGCCAAAACCTCATAATACGCTCGCTCGGCTGCTTTAAGATCGTCGAACTTGACAACATTTGCCCCGTACTCCCAGCCGTCGCTCCGCTTCGGCCCGTTTCTCACCCACCAGTTGACATGAAATCCCTTTTCTGGATCCTTGCGGTCTAGATCGACTCGCCAGCCGAGCATGCCGTCTGGGCTCTGCATTCCTGTCACACGCCCACGTTGAGGGCCGATCTCTTGAACGAATGGGATGGCGTCATCGCCGAGTCCCGATCGTTCGCGAGCAGCGGCACGAGCCTCGTTGTAATTTGGGAAGTCTTGCTTTTGCTCCTTACTTTTACTCTCGGAGTATGGTGCCAATCCGAGAGTGTCTGTCCAGGCATGAGGGTTAATTACATAGGCTGCTGGATTGGGTGCAGGGTCAAGGCCCAGAGGGTCTTGTGTGAAATATCGTGCTGTTTCGGGGTCGTAGTGCCGGTGGAAGTTGTAATGAAGGCCGGTTTCGGGATCGAAGTACTGGCCCGGGAAGCGCAAGGGTGTGTAGGCGCTGGCCGTGCGGTTCCAGGTGGTCGTGCCCCAGAGTGTGGTGCGGGTGTGCCAGGCGATGTCGCCGTGCTCGTCGACCAGTTCCGTGGGGGCGCCGACGAGGTCGGTGATGATCGCGAAGAAGCGCTGGTCGATTTCATCCTGAGACGCGTCGCCCGCAGTCTTGCGTTCGGTCTGGGCCAGGGGGTGCAGGCCCCGCTGGTCCCACGTGAGGGTGATGGCTGACTGGTCGGTGCCAGGGGTGTGCGTGGTCTGTTCGCACAGGGTTGTGCCGTCCCAGGTGAATTCCACCTGTTCCAGGACGGTTTCGGCGTCTTCGGCGAGGCGTTGTTTGGCGATGCGGCGGCCCAGGGGGTCGTAGTGGTAGCGCCAGGTGGTGCCGTCGGGGGTGACCACCGAGGAGAGGCGGTCTTCGGCGTCCCAGGTGTAGCGCCAGGTGTCAGGTTTGCGGGACAGGCGGGTTTTCTGGCGCAGGGTGATCCGGCCGGCTTCGTCGTGCTCGTAGCGGACGTTGCCCGCGCGCGTGATGCGGGTGCCGGTGTAGGTGCGCTCGCCGGTGGCCTCCTGGCCCGGCATGGAGTCCGGCCAAGCGGCTCGGGTCTGGTTGCCGGCCGCGTCGTAGGCGTAGGACTCCGTCCAGTTGGCGGCGTGGACGGCGGTGACCCGGCCGGCGGCATCGAGGTCGAAGCGGCGGGCGCCGTTCAGGTCGTCGTCGATGCCGGTCAGGTTGCCGTCGGCGCGGTAGGTGTAGGCGCGGTGCTGGAGGCGCGCGTCGCCGGGACCGGTGAGTTCCTGTTTCGTCAGGCGGCCCAGGGGGTCGAAGGCGTTGGTGAGGGTGAGGGCTTCGCCGATGTGGCGGGTCAGTTCGCGGCCGGCCGCGTCGTGGGTGAAGGCGAGGGTGTGGCCGCTGGTCGTAAGGGCGGTGCGGTTGCCCGCCGCGTCGTAGGTCCAGGTGCTGGTCGCGCCGGTCGGTGTCGTGCGGCTGGTGCGGCGGCCCAGGACGTCGTAGGTGTAGGTGAGCGTGCGGCCGTTGACCGTCTCGGAGAGCAGGCGGCCGGAGCCGTCCCGCTGCAGCGTCAGGACCGCATCCGCCCCGCTTGCCTGGGCCAGGCCACCCGTTGCGTCGTACGCGTACGCCGTGACCGCTCCGGCCGCATCCTTCCTCACCACGCGGCCCAGCACGTCCCTGTCGAAGCGGATGGTCCGGCCGGAGGCTGTCGCGCTGGCGGTCAGCTGGCCTGCACTGTCGTGTTCGTACGTCAGCCTTCGGTCGTCGAAGTCCGTCTCCGCGACCAGCCGTCCGACCGCGTCGTACTCGTACGACCAGGTCAGGCCCTGTGGGTTCGTGACCCTCGTCAGGTGAAGTTCGGTGTCGTGAGCGAACTCGTAGCGCACCCCGTCCGGGCCGGTGCGAGCCGACATCAGGTCGAAGTGGGTGTACTCGTAGCGGGATACGGCGCCCATGGCATCGGTGTGGCTGGTGCAGTTGCCCTCGCCGTCGTATGTCCAGGATTCCGTGGTGCCGTCGGCGGCGGTACGGCGGGACAGGCGGCCCTCCACCGACCACTCCATGCGGGTCACCGCGCCCAAGGGATCGGTGAGGATGACCGGGCGGCCGAAGGGGTCCCGTTCGTAGCGGGTCACCGCGCCGAGCGGGTCCGTGACCTCCAGGGGCAGGCCTGCCGGGTTGCAGCGGACCGTGCTCATCGCGCCCGTCGCGTCCGTGACCGACGCCAGGTGACCGAGGTCGTCGTAGGTGAAGCGAGTAGTCGCCCCGGAGGCGTCGATCACCTGGGTGCGGTTGCCGAAGTCGTCGAACTGTTGGCTGACGTGGGTGCCGTCCGGGCCGGCTACGGCCACCGGCAGGCCATGGTCGTCGTAGCCGATGCTGGTGTAGCGGCCGTCGGGGCGGACGGCCATCACCATGCGGCCTGCCTCGTCGTACGCGTAGCTCTGCGTGCGGTCAAGGGCGTCGGTGACCGTCAGTGGGCGTTCGTAGCGGTCGTACGTCGTGCGGGTCGTCGCCCCGTCGGGACCCGTCTCGGCCACCACCTGCAGGTCACTGTTGACCAGGTAACGCGTGCTGTGGCCCAGGGAGTTGGTCGCGGTGATGGTCCGGTGGCCGGTCCCCGGGGCGATGTCGCCGTAGACGAAGGTGTTGCGCAGGTGGCCTGCTTCGCCGGACTGGTAGGTGCAGCGGCCCTGGTCGTCGTAGACATAGTGGTAGGACGAGTTGTTCGTGTCGGTCCAGGCGGTGATGCGGCCCAGCACGTCGTTGGTGAAGCGGGTCGGTAGGCCGGAGGAGTTCGTCACCGCCGTCAGGTGGCCGTGGTCGTCGTAGCCGAAGCGGACCAGTTCGATGTCCTGGTCGTCGGCCGCCAGGCTCAGGGCGGTTATTCGGTCCCCGGTGGTCTCGATGGTGAGGTGGTAGCCGGCCGAGTGCACGATCGCCGTGGGGGCGCCCCCGTTGTCGTACTCGAAGGTAAGCCACTGGCCGGAGCGTTCGGTGATCTGTTCCAGCAGGGCGATGCCGTTGCCGTCGCCGCCGGGGGCCGCGAAGTGCCAGGTGCGGCCGGCCACCGGGTCGGTGATGGCGTAGTCGCCGTAGGCGTCGACGCTCAGGGGGTGTCGGCTGCCCCGGAGCGGCAGGGTCGGCACGCCCGGAGCGGGGTGGGGGTAGGCCAGCAGGGAGCCGTCCTCGCGGATGAAGATGACGCCCTCAGCGTCGATCTCCAGGCGCTGGTCGGCGGTGGAGGCCCACCTCGGGCCGAACCAGCGTCCGGCCTCGTACGACGACTCGAACTGCCGGGAGAAGACCAGCGGCAGCTTGGCGGGCAGAGCGGTGTCGGTCTGCGGCAAGGACATGCGGCCGGTGGCCATGTCGATCGGGTCGCCGCCGAACACCTTGCACTTCAGCTCCCGGGCGAAGTTCTTGATGCCCTCGGCCGCCTTGCCGAGGCTCCTGCGCCCCGCTCCGCTCGCCGCGCCCTTGGCCGCGCTGCGTCCGGCCCCCCGGGCCATGCTGCCGGCCCCTTTGCCACCGATCAGGTTCGAGGCGAGGTAACCCATCGCGTCGCCCGGGTCGCTGCTCCAGCCGCTGCCGATGACGGCCTTGGGCAGTCGTTCGGGATGGGCGGCGGTGCCCACCAGGCCGGCCAGCAGCATGTTGGAGTTCTTCACATACTCGCCGGGGTGGGTGATGTTGTAGGAGTCCATCGGGTTGACGGTGCGGACCAGCTTCACCAGGTCCGCGCCTCCCTTGAGGAGACCACCCAGGACATGGGCCTGGTTCAGCTGCGTGCTCACGACGGCGTCCGCCGCGTCGGCCTTCAACCGGTCGGTGAACTCCGGCTTCGGCGGAGCCGTCTCCAGTGCGGCCGCCACCCGGCGCTGCGCGTCGCGGGCGGCGTCGGTGCGCTGGCGGCGCGCCTCGGCAAGGATCTCCTCGGCCTCCCGTCGGCCGGCGGCCCCGGGGTCGACGAAGGCGCCCGGCTCGGTCGGTTTGCGGCCCGGGTTGCGGCCCGCCGACGCGGCCGCGTTGTACTGGTCGGCGGCCTGGTTGTACGCCGTCACTTGAGCGTTGTGCGCATCCACCGCCCGTCGGCTGTCGGCCTGCGCTTTGCGGTAGGCGTCGATCGCCGTCTGCCCCTGCCCTTGTGCCCAGCGCACCGTGTCCGCGTACGCCTCCAGCGCCTTGGCCGCCGCCTCGCAGGCGTCGGCCGCCGTCAGCCACTGCTTGGGGTGCATGTCGAACTTCTCGCGGAAGGCATCCGCCGCCTTGCCCTGCCAGCCCTCGCCGTCCAGCGAGCGCATCCCCTGGCCGACGCTCTCGAACGCCCGGGAGAAATCGCGCAGATGCCGGGCCCGTGCTTCCACTGCCTTCGGGCTGCCGTGGACCAGTTCCTTGGGGTCCTCGCTCTCTCCCAGCCGGCGCTCGGCGACATCGCCGCCCAGCCGGTTGTTCACGCCCTCCCCGAAGTCGCGCACCCCCTCGGCCGCGCCGTCCGCGCCTACCGCCGTCAGGCCGTCCGCCGCCTTGTCCGCACCCCAGTTGACGGCCTCCCCGACGCCCTCGCTCACGCCGTCGACAGCGCTCTCCAGGCCGTCCCCGAGGTCGTTGACCATGTCCCCCAGGCCCATCAGCGCTCAACCTCCCCGGACACCGTCGCCTCGGGGCCGTCAGGCTGCCAGGCCGTACGCGGATCGAACGGTGCGTCCGGTGTCACCGTCGAGGTCTCCAGGTCCTCCTGCGCCTGCGCCCAGGCCTCCCGGGCCGCCTGGTCCCCGGCCTGCAGGGACTCCGCGCTGTAGTCCGCGTTCATGAAGTGGGACACGGAGTTGTCCTGCAACGTCTGCGACCAGGAACGCTGCTCGACCTCCTCCTCGGACAGGTAGGGATTGCCCGCTGCCGCCGTCCACACCGTCTTCAGCGTGTTCGCTACGTACTGCTCCTGCTCGTGATACAGCCCCGCCGACAGGTTGAGGCGCTGCGCGAACCCGTTCGCGTCCTGCATCATCGAACGGACCCCCCAGCCCCACCGCTCGCAAAAGTCGGCGAACACCTGGCGCAGGTTCGCGTCCCCCACCTCGAGACCCGCCAGCTCCAGGTCGTCGAAGCCTCGGCCCTGGGCCGCCTCGATGTCGAAGCCCAGCTCCTTCAGCTCGCCGATCGCCAGATTGATGCCCCGAGTGATCCGCTCCAGCGCCTCCGGATCGACCCGGTAGCCGTCCCCGCCACTCACGCGTCCACCCCTTCAGAACCCACAACCGTGTCCACAGCCGCCGCGTCCGGAACAACCCCCTTCGCCGGAGGCAGCACCAAGCCCGCCGCACTGCCCGCATCCACCGCGATCCCGACCGGCCCGCCGTCCGCCCTCGCCACCTCCGGGACCACCTGGTCCAGCAAACGCGCCCCATACACCGGCACCCGCTCCGGCACCGCCTCACCACGCGCCTGCGCGAACCGCGCCAGCGCCGCGTCATCCGTGAACGCAAACAGCCAGCGGACCCCGCCCGCCGCCACCGACAGCAACGAGTCATCCACCACCGGCACGAACACCTCGCTGCGCCTGAACTCACCGACAACCGCCCGCAGATCGCCCCGCCCGGACGCCGCCAGATCCACCAACCGCGTCCGCAGCCCCATGGCATCCGCGCTCAAAACAACCCCCGCCGAAACCCCGCCGAAAACTCCACCGTCGATCGCACATGCGAACGATCATGCTAGTCAGGCGAACGCGAGCCGACCCAAACGCCGCCACCCCCGGCGTTTCGGCCAGTCCCGGCCCCGAGGCTCCAAGAGCTCCTCGCTCGGCCCCGCCGACTCACCGTTACGTATCCTGAGCCCCTCGAACTGCATGACGGGGGAGGGTTCCGGGCGTGCTGCTGCACAAGGACGACCCGAGGTCGGTCGGCGGGTACAGGTTGGTCGATCGGCTCGGGGCCGGGGGTATGGGGGTCGTCTACCGGGGCAGGTCGCGTTCGGGGCGTGAGGTCGCCGTCAAGGTGGTGCACTCCCAGTACGCCGAGGACCCCGTCTTCCGTGCCCGCTTCCGGCAGGAGATCGAGGCGGTCCGCAAGGTGAGCGGTGTCTTCACCGCACCGGTGGTGGACGCCGACCCGGAGGCGGTCCGGCCCTGGATGGCCACCCAGTACGTGCCCGGGCTCTCCCTCGCCGCCCGGATCGCCGACCAGGGCCCCTTGAAGGGCACCGAGCTGCGGCGGCTGACGCTCGGTCTGGTGGAGGCGCTGCGGGACATCCACCGGGCCGGGGTGGTCCACCGGGATCTCAAACCCGCCAATGTCCTGATCGCGGACGACGGCCCGCGTGTCATCGACTTCGGCATCTCGCGCGCGGCCGAGGACCACAAGACCCTCACCGAGACCGGGCAGATGATCGGTACTCCGCCGTTCATGTCTCCGGAGCAACTCACCGACGCCCGTTCGGTGGAGCCGGCCTCCGACGTCTTCTCCCTCGGCGCCCTGCTCGTCTTCTCGGTCACGGGCCGGGGCCCCTTCGACGCGGACAGCCCCTACCTCACGGCGTACCGGGTCGTCCACGACGCCCCCGTCCTGGACGGCGTACCGCAGGCCCTTCGCTCGATCCTGGAGCGCTGCCTCGCCAAGGACCCCGCCCACCGGCCCGAACTGGACGAACTGGCGCGGGAGTTCGTGACCGCGCTGCCGGAGGCGGGTGCGGACGACCAGTCCACCGTGACGCTGCGCACGGAGGAGATGGCCCTGGTCCGGACCCGGCCCGCCGCGGTCGCCGACCTCGACCCCGGCGCCGAGGCCTCCGGCCGGCGACGCAGTCGTATACGCCCGCTGTGGGCCACGGCCGGCACGGTCGGTGCCCTCGCGCTCGGCCTGACGGGATACCTGCTGCTCGGGACCGGAGTGGGGGACGACGACGCCCGGAAGGCGGCCGACACCGCCGCGGCCGCGCCTGCCCGATGGGCGGCCATGCAGGCCGGCTGGAAGCCCTGGCAGACCACGGTGGACGCCACCGCCGCGCACGGCGTGAAGAAGGGGTCGGCCGGCGGGACCGGGTTGGGAGACGGCCCGCAATGCCGGCTGTACGAGGGGGCCGTCTACTGCGCGGGTGACGGTGTACTGCCCATGCGCCTCGACGGGCTGACCGGACGGATCGACTGGCGGGCCGACGTCCTGCCCCCCGGCCGGCAGCAGGGGACGTACACCTTCTCCGTCCTCGGACTCGTGGACGACGCGATGCTGGTCCAGGAGGAGTTCACCCCCGTCGCCGGCCAGGCGTCGAGCACGACGGTCGCCGCTCTGGACACCGGGACCGGTGAGCGGCTCTGGCATCGGAAGGTGACGAACCACGGGATGTCCCCGGCGGTCTCCGGCAGCCTCGTGGTCATGTCGGCCGACGGTGCCCGCGCGGTGACCGCCCGCTCGGCACGCACCGGCGCCGCACGCTGGACGACACCGCTGCCGGCGGGGCAGTACTGCGACGCCCAGGACGTGTCCGAGGCCCTCCGGCTGGAGTGCGTCGCCGAGTTCGAGCCTTCCCAAAACATCCTGCTCATGGAGCTGGACCGGGCCGACGGCTCGGTTCGGCGCGTGAAGGTGCCCAACCACGGAACTCTCGTGGGCACGATCGACGGCCGCCTGCTCTACGTCGACCCGGCCGAGGACGAGGAGGGGAACATCCCCGCCGGCGACGACGGGCCGTTCGGCGGCATCCGGCTGGTGGACCCGGAGACCGGTGAGGGCCGCTCGACGGAGCTGGCGGAGCAGTTCGAGGGCGATGTGACGCTCGGGGACGGCACGCTGTGGTTCGTCACGTCCTCCGGCCAGGTGACCGCCGTGTCGGTGCGGACGGGCGAGCGGCTGTGGCAGACCCCGACGAGCCTGGAGACGCCCAGCGGCGTCACCCACGACCCGCGCGCCCGCGCGCTCTACCTGTCCAGCGCCAGCGGCCGTGTGGCCGCCCTCGACACGAAGAAGGGCACGCTGCTGTGGGAAACCCTGCCGCGTGCCCAACGGGTGACGAACACGGGCAGCCGGTCGCTGCCCGAGGTGATGCTCCGTGAGGGCGCCCTGATCGCCGCCACCCCGGACGGTGACCTGTTCACCCTCGACCCCGCCCACCCCGACCGGAAGCCCGTGTCGGGGTGAGCGCCTGAAGCGCGGCCTACGGCAGCGCCAGCATCCGCTCCAGCGCCAGCTTCGCGAACGCCTCGGTCTCCTTGTCGACCTCGATCCGGTTGACGAGGTTGCCCTCGGCCAGCGACTCCAGCGTCCAGACCAGGTGGGGCAGGTCGATGCGGTTCATGGTCGAGCAGAAGCAGACCGTCTTGTCGAGGAAGACGATCTCCTTGCCCTCCGGCGCGAAACGGTTCGCCAGCCGGCGGACCAGGTTCAGCTCCGTGCCGATGGCCCACTTCGAGCCGGCCGGGGCGGCCTCCAGGGCCTTGATGATGTACTCCGTCGAGCCTACGTAGTCCGCGGCGGCGACGACCTCGTGCTTGCACTCCGGGTGGACGAGGACGTTGACACCCGGGATGCGCTCGCGCACGTCGTTCACCGAGTCGAGGCTGAAGCGGCCGTGCACCGAGCAGTGGCCGCGCCACAGGATCATCTTGGCGGCGCGCAGCTCGTCCGCCGTCAGTCCGCCGTTCGGCTTGTGCGGGTTGTAGACGACGCAGTCCTCCAGGGACATGCCCATGTCCCGCACGGCGGTGTTGCGGCCGAGGTGCTGGTCGGGCAGGAACAGGACCTTCTCGCCCTGTTCGAAGGCCCAGTCCAGGGCCCGCTTGGCGTTGGACGAGGTGCAGATCGTGCCGCCGTGCTTGCCCGTGAACGCCTTGATGTCCGCGGACGAGTTCATGTACGAGACGGGTACGACCTGCTCTGCTATCCCGGCCTCGGTCAGCACGTCCCAGCACTCGGCGACCTGCTCGGCCGTCGCCATGTCGGCCATCGAGCAGCCGGCGGCGAGGTCGGGCAGGACGACCTTCTGGTCGTCGGAGGTCAGGATGTCCGCCGACTCGGCCATGAAGTGCACGCCGCAGAACACGATGTACTCGGCCTCCGGGCGGGCGGCCGCGTCCTTGGCCAGCTTGAACGAGTCACCGGTCACGTCTGCGAACTGGATGACCTCGTCGCGCTGGTAGTGGTGGCCGAGCACGAAGACCTTGTTCCCGAGCTTCTCCTTGGCAGCGCGGGCGCGCTCGACCAGGTCCGGATCGGACGGCGAGGGAAGGTCGCCGGGACACTCGACGCCGCGCTCGCTCCTCGGGTCGGCCTCACGGCCGAGGAGCAGCAGGGCGAGGGGCGTCGGCTGTACGTCGAGCTCCTGGGTCTGGGCGGTGGTCACGACACGCACCCTTTCTGTTCTGCGGCTCGCCGGCACCGGGAAAGTCCGGACCCGGCGGGTCAAGCGGGACACCTTCTTCGACTTCTCGTCGAATTGACGTTATCTATCATAACCGGTTCACGTCAGTTTGACGATGGCCATCATGTCGATGTGACGTGAATCCCGGTGCCGGGCCCGCGTATTCCCGATTCGGTCGTTTTCCGCTCCGGGCACCGTGTGCGAGCATGAAGAAGGACCGAAAGACAAACGCCCGGCCCGGAATGAATCCGCGGCCCCGTCGGTTGCAACCGTCGGCAAGCAGTCTCCGTACAACCCGGGAGAGATGTAGATGTCCGTATCGGACGAGACCAGCACCGTCACCGACGGCATCATCCTGTCCGACGCCGCCGCGGCGAAGGTCAAGGCGCTGCTCGACCAGGAAGGCCGTGAGGACCTGGCGCTGCGCGTCGCCGTTCAGCCCGGTGGCTGCTCCGGCCTGCGCTACCAGCTCTTCTTCGACGAGCGCTCCCTGGACGGCGACGTCGTCAAGGACTTCGGCGGCGTGAAGGTCGTCACCGACCGCATGAGTGCCCCGTACCTGGGCGGCGCGTCCATCGACTTCGTGGACACCATCGAGAAGCAGGGCTTCACGATCGACAACCCGAACGCGACCGGCTCCTGCGCCTGCGGCGACTCCTTCAGCTGACCCGGCCGAAACCGGCTGATCCAGTCGAAACGCGAGAAGGCGGCGACCCCCTCCGACGGGGCCGCCGCCTTCCCGTGTCCGTCGGCGCTTACCGCGCCCCGGACGTCTCAGGCCGGACCGTCCCCGGCTTCTCCAGCGGGACGTCCTGCCCGTCCGTGCCCACGACCTTGCGGTCCCCGAGCGGCTCGTCCAGCTGCACGGTCTTGTGGAACACCTTGGCGATCAGGATGCAGACCTTCTCCGGCTGCGACGTCTCGGTCACCCGGACCGTCACCTCGTCGCCGCTCTCGCTCGCCGTCACCTTGTAGTCGGCGCACACACCGCCCGTGAAGGCCACGGTCAGCTCCCTGCCGTCGACGGTGTACCCGTCCACACCCACGTTCCGCGTGACCGGCGACGACGTCGGCTCGTCCTTGGGTCCGGACGGCCGCGGGCTCGGCTGAGCGGGCGGCTCCTGGGACGGCGTGGTCGACACCAGGTACTTCGGGTCGATCGCCGGATGCGTCACCGTGAAGCTGTCCTTCGCGCCCGGCGCCCGCACCTCGAACAGCCAGGACGGCACCAGCGCCTGCCGCGTGTCGACGTAGTGCGAGGCGAGCCCGAACACCGCCTTCTCGACCGTGAGGGTGTCCTTCGCCGGCGTGCCGGTGCCGGTCTCGGTACCCGTACCCGTCGAAGCCTCCGAACCGGAGGAGGCGCAGGGCGCCTCAAGACGGTCCTTCAGCGGTACGGGGCCGGCGCAGCCGCCGATGCCCATACGGCCGTCGCCCGCCGGCGCCGCGTTCATCAGCCCGAGCGTCTTCTCGGCGTCCAGCACGGGGTACGTGTCCCCCTTCACCGGCGCCGCCAACTGGCCGCTGCCGCCGACCACTTCGCCCTGGGGGTGCACGGTCACCCCGGTCGTCCAGCCGTACGTGGGCAGACCGCCGACCACAGGGCTCGCGTTGACGACCCGCCGGCTGCCCATGAGCTGGCTCGCGTCGAGCTTCGCGTCATCCTGACCCACAGCCTTGAGCACGGGCGCGGCGGCCTTCTTCGCGGCGGCCTCGCTCACCGGCTCGCCGCCGTGGTCCGGCGCGTCCTTCGAGCAGGTGGTGGTCGACCGGCAGTCATCGGTGCCGGGGGCGTACTGGTGGAAGGTCCAGGTGCCCGGCGCCTGCTTGTTCACCTGCAGGCTGGGCCCCGCCCCGTCCTTCGCCCCGACCCGCCAGGTCTGCCCCTGTGCGACCGGCGTCCCGGCCACGCCGAGCGCGTCGGCCAGCCGGGCCACGTCGTCGGCGCCGACCTCGCCGCCGGCCCGGTACACGGGCGCCGAGCCGGGGCCGTCCGCCAGGTCCCCGTCGGCCTTGTAGGTGACGCCGTACGGGTTCGGTTCGCCGGGCGCGATGCCCGTCGTGCCGCCGCCCTCGGTGTAACCGTCCAGATGGAGCGGCGGGGGAGTGTCCTCGTCGGCGGCCCCGGAGGTCGTACCGCCGTCCGAACCCCCGGACGCGTTCGCGGCGAGGTAGGCCCCGCCGCCCCCGACGAGCAGTACGGCGGCGGCGACGGAGGCGATGATCGCGGGGGAGCGGCGCCGGCTGGAACCGCCGGCTCCGTCCTCATCGGCCTCGGCCCCGGCAGCGGAGGTGGCAGAGGTGGGATCCGCGCCGGCAGAGCCGGTCGGCTCCGCTTCCACAGCGGCAGCGGGCGCAGCAGCCTTCGCGTCCCCGGCCCGTTCCCCGTCGGCGGCGCCGGTGCCGCTCTCCGCACCGTCGCGCTCGCCATCGGCCCGGCCGGCCTCGGCGTCGCGCCCGGTCCGGCCGCCCTCCGCCGCGCCCTCGGGATCGCGCTCCCCGTCGGCGGCGGGAACGGCGGTGCCGTCCGCCGCTGCGCCGGACGCCCCGGTACCGGAAGCCTCGGTACCCGCGGCGCCCTTCTCCTCCCGGGTGCCCTGCTCCTCGGCGGAGCCGTCGGCGCCCGTGTCGTCGTTCTCGGGTCGCTCGGTGTTCACCGCATCGCTCCTTCGGCTGCGCACATGTCCCATGACCCTGACCCGACCCTGTCAAAAGGAAGGGTCTGCCGGGTCGTATCCCGCATCCCCTTTACGGGGGACAGCGATGGGACGCAGCGGGGGAGCGCACGGTTCCCTGAAGGGCGCCGATTGAGCCGCCGGAGTTCGATCGGCCGGCGTAATCCGGACGGATGGCGTCGTTTCGATCAGTCGCCGTAGTCCGACATCGCGTCCACCAGCCGCGCCGACCCCGGCGGCACGGTCACCCCGTGGATGAGTGACGGGGAGACCGGACGGGACAGGACGCGGTCGGGAGCGGCCCAGTGAGGAGCCATCCGCGCGCAGTCGCCGAGCAGCGATGCCAGGCCGGCCTCCAGGTCTGCCTGAGCGGTGGCACGGACCTCGAATTTCGTCATAGCGGAACCGTAGGCACGTGAACACCCGCGAAGAAAGATCTACTATCGGGTAGTTTTGACTGCTTCAGAGTCCAGGTCACGGACGGTAGCGTGAACTGTCAACCCATCCTCTTCGCAGGAGACTCCACGCCGTGCGCATCGCAGTCACCGGCTCCATCGCCACCGACCACCTCATGACCTTCCCCGGCCGCTTCACCGACCAGTTCGTCGCGGACCAGTTGCACACGGTCTCGCTGTCCTTCCTGGTCGACAACCTGGACGTACGCCGGGGCGGCGTAGGCGCGAACATCGCCTTCGGCATGGGTCAGCTGGGCACGAAGCCGATCCTCGTCGGCGCCGCGGGCTCCGACTTCGACGAGTACCGGGCCTGGCTGGACCGGCACGGCGTCGACACCGGGTCGGTCCGCATCTCAGAGACCCTGCACACCGCCCGCTTCGTCTGCACCACCGACGCCGACCACAACCAGATCGGCTCCTTCTACACCGGTGCGATGAGCGAGGCCCGCCAGATCGAGCTGAAGACCGTCGCGGACCGCGTGGGCGGCCTCGACCTGGTCCTCATCGGCGCCGACGACCCCGAGGCCATGCTCCGCCACACGGAGGAGTGCCGCTCCCGCGAGATCCCCTTCGCCGCCGACTTCTCCCAGCAGATCGCCCGCATGAACGGCGACGAGATCCGCATACTGCTGGACGGCGCGACGTACCTCTTCTCGAACGAGTACGAGAAGGGCCTCATCGAGTCCAAGACCGGCTGGAGCGACGCGGAGATCCTCTCCAAGGTCGGCCACCGCGTCACCACCCTCGGCGCGCGGGGCGTGCGCATCGAGCGGGACGGCGAGGACCCGATCGAGGTCGGCTGCCCCGAGGAGGAGCGCAAGGCCGACCCCACGGGTGTCGGCGACGCCTTCCGCGCCGGGTTCCTGTCGGGGCTGGCGTGGGGTGTGTCCCTGGAGCGGGCCGCGCAGGTCGGCTGCATGGTCGCGACGCTGGTCATCGAGACGGTCGGCACGCAGGAGTACCAGCTGCGTCGGGCGCACTTCATGGACCGGTTCACCAAGGCCTACGGGGACGTCGCCGCCGAGGAGGTCCGCAAGCACCTCGGCTGACGCCGGGCGCGACCGATGAGGCCGCCTCGGCGGGTTCGTCGTCGGCCGCGGGTGCGTGGGGGCTGTTCGCGCACCCGCGGCGGTAGCCGCAGGTCCACACAGCCCCGCGCCCCTGAAAAGAAGGGCGTTCAGGTCATCCGGCGGACGGTGTACGCCGTTCCCCGCTCCGCCGGCTCCTCGCCCACGTACTCCTGCCCCCGCATCTCGCACCACGCCGGGATGTCCAGGCGGGCCGCCTCGTCGTCGGCGAGGACACGGACCGTGCCGCCGACCGGTACCTCGCCGATGACCTTGGCAAGCTCGATGACGGGCAGCGGGCAGAGCTTGCCGAGGGCGTCCACGACCAGGACGTTCTCCCGCACGACCGTGCTGGGCACCGGCGCCCCCAGCTTCTCCCGGACCCCCGCCACGGCCGCCGGCAGCACCTCCAGGAACCGCTCGACGTCCTCCTGCGGAGTCCCGAACGGCAGGGACACCCGCACGTTCCCCTCGCTCAGCACGCCCATCGCCTTCAGCACATGGCTGGGCGTCAGCGTGCTGCTCGTGCAGGACGAACCCGAGGAGACCGAGAACCCGGCCCGGTCCAGCTCGTGCAGCAGGGTCTCCCCGTCCACATAGAGACAGGAGAAGGTGACGATGCCGGGCAGTCGCCGTTCCGGATCGCCGACCACCTCCACATCCGGCACCAGTTG
Organism: Streptomyces sp. NPDC055013; assembly: GCF_053608645.1. Lineage (NCBI taxonomy): Bacteria > Bacillati > Actinomycetota > Actinomycetes > Kitasatosporales > Streptomycetaceae > Streptomyces > Streptomyces sp. NPDC055013. The sequence continues at coordinate 48,954 of NZ_JBSGVW010000008.1, read as the reverse complement.
CGGCACCGCTACCCGGATCCGCTCCGTCAGCTCCCGCAGCCGTACCGCCTCTTGGGCCGCCTCCGCCTGCACGGCACGCAGCGAGGCCGCCGCGGCGACGATCGCCGGGATGTTCTCGAACCCGGCGGCCCGCCCCGACTCCCGCTCGTCCGCGGGCCCTTGCGCGGCGAACCGTACGCCCTTGCGTACGACGAGCAGCCCGACCCCCGACGGACCGCCCCACTTGTGGGCACTCCCGGTCAACACCGACCAGGCGCCCTCGGCTCGCCCCCACCCCAGCGACTGCGCCGCGTCCACCAGCAACGGCACCCCGGCCTCCTGGCACCGGGCGGCCACCTCGGCCACCGGCTGCTCGGTCCCCACCTCGTGGTTGGCCGACTGCAGACACGCCAGCGCGGTGTCCGCCCGAAGCGCATCCGCGTACGCCCGTACGCCCACCGCCCCCGCACGGTCCACCGTCACCCGAGTGACCGTCCCCCCGTCACCCTCGTGCGCGTCAGCCGCATGGAGCACAGAGGAATGTTCGACCGCAGACACGATCAGGTGGCGTCCGACGCGCCGCCGCCCCGCCAACACCCCGGCGACACCCGAGTGGACGGCTTTCGTCCCCGATGAGGTGAACACCAACTCGTCGGCTCGGCACCCCACAGCCTCCGCGGCGGCCTCCCGAGCCGCGTCCAGCAGCATCCGCGCCCGCCGCCCTTCCCTGTAAAGACGGGCCGGATCGGCCCACCCCTCATCAAGGGAGGCCACAAGCGCCTGCCGGGCCACAGGATGCAGAGGAGCACTGGAAGCAGCGTCGAAGTAACTCACACAGCAACGCTAGACGCCGGGGCACTGCAACGTCCCTAATAGGGGCGCGGGGAACTGCGCGATCAGCCACAAACAACCCGCAGCCGCCAATCAAGCGAACCCCCCACCCCACTAGGCCCCCCTCCCCGCGAACCCCCGGAGGGCGTCGGCTAGGGTTTGGTCCGCATAAACATCCAAACCCCTGCCCGACGCAGGGCGGCGACCGACCAGAGAGAAGGCCGCAGCCGATCCGCGCGGGCGAGACTCTCGGGAAGGCGCTACGTGAGTCCCAACGGCTCCGACCGCTCGCCGCGGCGCCCGATGCGGCGGAAGCTGCTGCAGGCAATGACTGCGGGCCTGGTCCTGGCTACAGCCACCGGTTGCTCGTACAACTGGGAGGACTTCCCCCGTCTTGGTATGCCCACCCCGACCACGGAAGAGGCTCCGCGGATCCTCTCCCTGTGGCAGGGATCGTGGGCGGCCGCGCTCGCCACAGGCGTGCTGGTCTGGGGCCTGATCCTGTGGAGCACCGTCTTCCACCGGCGCAGCCGCACCAAGGTCGAAGTTCCTCCGCAGACCCGGTACAACATGCCGATCGAGGCGCTGTACACCGTGGTCCCGCTCATCATCGTCTCGGTGCTCTTCTACTTCACGGCGCGCGACGAGACGAAGCTGCTCAGCCTCAAGGACAAGCCCGACCTCACGGTCAACGTCGTGGGCTACCAGTGGAGCTGGGCCTTCAACTACGTCCAGCCCGTCGACGGTTCCACGGGCAACGCGAAGACCGACAAGAACCTGGCGGCCATTCCGGACCGGTTCAAGGAGGACTTCCCGGCGAACGCGGGCGGTGTCTACGACGCCGGTACCCCCGGCAGCCGGAACCCCCAGACGGGCAACCCCGGCCCCACCCTGTGGCTGCCCGAGGGCAAGACGGTCCGCTTCGTCCTCACCTCGCGTGACGTCATCCACTCCTTCTGGGTGGTGCCGTTCCTGATGAAGCAGGACGTCATCCCGGGCCACACCAACGCCTTCGAGGTGACCCCCAACAAGGAGGGCACCTTCCTGGGCAAGTGCGCCGAGCTGTGCGGCGTCGACCACTCCCGGATGCTGTTCAACGTGAAGGTCGTCTCCCCCGAGCGCTACGAGCAGCACCTCAAGGACCTCGCCAAGAAGGGGCAGACCGGTTACGTTCCCGCCGGCATCGCGCAGACGAGCCACGAGAAGAACCGGGAGACGAACAACCTGTGAGCATCCTCAACGAACCCCAGGGTGCCGCGGCGGCTGAGGACTCGTACGAGAACGAGCTGCCGGTCCGGCGCAGGCAACCCGGCAACGTCGTGGTCAAGTGGCTCACCACCACCGACCACAAGACGATCGGAACGCTGTACCTCGTCACGTCGTTCGCGTTCTTCGTGATCGGTGGCGTGATGGCGCTCGTCATGCGCGCCGAGCTCGCCCGGCCGGGTCTGCAGATCGTGTCGAACGAGCAGTTCAACCAGGCGTTCACGATGCACGGCACGATCATGCTGCTGATGTTCGCGACGCCGCTGTTCGCCGGCTTCGCGAACTGGATCATGCCGCTGCAGATCGGCGCGCCGGACGTGGCGTTCCCGCGGCTGAACATGTTCGCCTACTGGCTGTACCTGTTCGGCTCGCTCATCGCGGTGGGCGGCTTCCTCACCCCGGACGGCGCGGCCGACTTCGGCTGGTTCGCCTACAGCCCGCTGTCGGACGCGGTCCGCAGCCCGGGTATCGGCGCCGACATGTGGATCATGGGCCTGGCCTTCTCCGGCTTCGGCACGATCCTCGGCTCGGTCAACTTCATCACCACGATCATCTGCATGCGCGCCCCCGGCATGACCATGTTCCGCATGCCGATCTTCGTGTGGAACGTGCTGCTGACGGCCGTCCTGGTCCTGCTCGCCTTCCCCGTCCTGGCGGCGGCGCTGTTCGCGCTGGAGGCGGACCGCAAGTTCGGCGCGCACATCTTCGACTCCGCCAACGGCGGGGCCCTGCTGTGGCAACACCTCTTCTGGTTCTTCGGCCATCCGGAGGTGTACATCATCGCCCTGCCGTTCTTCGGAATCATTTCCGAAGTGATCCCGGTCTTCTCCCGCAAGCCGATGTTCGGCTACATGGGCCTGATCGCGGCGACCATCGCGATCGCGGGTCTGTCCGTGACGGTGTGGGCGCACCACATGTACGTCACAGGCGGCGTACTCCTGCCGTTCTTCTCCTTCATGACGTTCCTCATCGCCGTACCGACAGGCGTGAAGTTCTTCAACTGGATCGGAACGATGTGGAAGGGCTCGTTGTCCTTCGAGACACCGATGCTCTGGGCGGTCGGCTTCCTGATCACCTTCACCTTCGGTGGCCTGACGGGCGTCATCCTGGCCTCGCCGCCGATGGACTTCCACGTGTCCGACTCGTACTTCGTGGTGGCGCACTTCCACTACGTCGTCTTCGGCACCGTCGTGTTCGCGATGTTCTCCGGCTTCCACTTCTGGTGGCCGAAGATGACCGGCAAGATGCTCGACGAGCGCCTGGGCAAGATGACCTTCTGGACGCTTTTCGTCGGCTTCCACGGCACCTTCCTGGTGCAGCACTGGCTGGGCGCCGAGGGCATGCCGCGTCGTTACGCGGACTACCTCGCGGCCGACGGCTTCACCGCCCTGAACACGATCTCGACGATCAGCTCGTTCGTGCTCGGCGCGTCGCTGCTGCCGTTCTTCTACAACGTGTGGAAGACCGCCAAGTACGGCAAGAAGATCGAGGTCGACGACCCGTGGGGCTACGGCCGCTCGCTGGAGTGGGCGACGTCCTGCCCGCCGCCGCGGCACAACTTCCTCACCCTGCCGCGGATCCGTTCCGAATCCCCGGCGTTCGACCTGCATCACCCTGAGATCGCCGCTCTCGACCAGCTCGAGAACGCCCCTCACGGTGAGAAGGCTCTGGCTGGTGGCAAGGAGGTCGGCAAGTGAAGACTCAGGGCACGATGTTCACCTGGCTGAGCGTCTTCATCCTCGCCATGGCGGTCGTCTACGGCGTTTGGTCGAAGGAGCCGGCCGGTACCACGGCCCTCTTCCTGGCCTTCGCTCTGTGCATCATGATCGGCTTCTACCTGGGCTTCACGGCCCGGCGGATCGACGCGGGTGCGCAGGACAACAAGGAAGCGGACGTGGCGGACGACGCCGGCGAGGTCGGGTTCTTCAGCCCGCACAGCTGGCAGCCGCTCTCCCTCGCGATCGGAGGCGCCCTCGCCTTCCTGTCGATCGCGATCGGCTGGTGGCTGATGTACTTCTCGGCGCCGCTGATCCTGGTCGGCATCTGGGGCTGGGTCTTCGAGTACTACCGCGGTGAGAACCGCACCCAGTAACACGAGCTGAGCTCACAGGAACCCGGACACTCCCTCAAGAGTGTCCGGGTTCCTGCGTTTGCCGTAGTCACGATCACCCGTACGCCTTATCCGGCGCGCCGCGGCCGACGCTGCTTCCTAGCGTGAGGCCATGAGCAGAAAATCGAGCAAGGGCCCCGTCATAGGTTGCACGCTCCTGCTGATCGCGCTCGGCGCGAGCGCCGCCGGCTGCAGCAGCGACGGCAACCCGCTGTCCGCCGAGCCGTACGACGCGGCCGACCAGATCGCCTTCAACGGCCCCGCGGGCGACGGCAAGAAGGCCGACCCCGACAAGCCCCTGGAAGTCACCGCGGAGGACTCCGACGGCCGTATCACGGACGTCACCGCCAGGGACGCCGCAGGACGCTACGTCGCGGGCGAACTCTCCGCCGACGGCACCCGCTGGCACAGCACCTCTCCGCTCGCCGCCAACGCCCGCTACACGGTCCGCGTGAGCACCGAGGACGAGGACGGCGCGCCCGGCCGCAAGGTCCTCACCTTCGACACCAGCAAGCCGACTTCCAAGAAGCACCTGACGGTGACGTTCGGCCCCAAGGCCGGCACCTACGGCGTCGGCCAGCCCGTCACGGCCGAGCTGAGCCAGCCCATCAAGGACCGCAACCAGCGGGCGATCGTCGAGCGGGCCCTCAAGGTCGACTCCGCGCCCGCCGTCGAGGGCAACTGGCACTGGGTCGACGACAAGAAACTCCACTACCGCCCCAAGGAGTTCTGGCCCGCGAACGCCACCATCCAGGCTCGCAGCAACCTGGACGGCGTCAAGGTCAGCGACCGCCTCCGGGGCGGCAAGGTCAAGCCGCTGCGGATCACCACGGGCGACCAGGTCATAGCCGTCACGGACGCCGCGTCCCACCAGTTGACGCTCTACCGCAACGGCGAGGAGGTCAGGTCCATACCGGTCACGACCGGCAAGCCCGGCTTCGAGACCCGCAACGGCGTCAAGGTCGTACTGGGCAAGGAGTACTTCGTACGCATGCGCGGCACGAGCATCGGCATAGCCGAAGGCTCCTCGGAGTCCTACGACCTACCGGTCTACTACGCCACCCGTGTGACCTGGAGCGGCGAATACGTCCACGCCGCCCCCTGGTCGGTCGGCTCCCAGGGCTACGCCAACGTCAGCCACGGCTGCACCGGCATGAGCACCGCCAACGCCGAGTGGTTCTTCGACAACGTCCGCGAGGGCGACATCGTCAAGGTCATCAACTCGTACGGCAACACCATGGAACCGTTCGGGAACGGCTTCGGCGACTGGAACCTGGAGTGGCAGAACTGGCGCAACGGCAGCGCGCTGGTGGGCGGCACCCCTGATGGTCCAAGCCCCGCCGAGAGGGCCAGGCTGAGGCCGCAGAGCGTCTGAATCGCCCTCCTGGGCCGCGCCCCTCAGGGGCGCGGGGAACTGCGCGACCAGCCACATGGGGCCCGCAGTCGCCCGCGTGGGCGCACCCCGACCTCTCAGGCGCTCGCAAGCCTCTTCGTGCGCAACAGGGAAGCCAAGGCCGCCGCGAACTCCACCGGCTCCACAGGCAGCGTCACAGCCGCCTCGGCCCGGCTCCACGTGGCGAGCCACGCGTCCTGCGGCCGCCCGATCAGCAGCAGCACCGGCGGGCAGTTGAACACCTCGTCCTTGATCTGGCGGCAGACCCCCATGCCCCCCATGGGCACGGCCTCACCGTCCAGCACACAGACGTCGATGCCCCCCTTGTCCAGCTCACGCACCACCGCCTCCGGCGTCGCGCACTCCACGAACTGCACCACAGGTACGTCCGGAGCGGGCCGGCGCCCGGTGGCCAACCTCACCTGCTCGCGGGTGGTGGAGTCGTCGCTGTAGACCAGCACCGTGGCGGTCGGCTGCATTCTTCCTCCGTGACGTCAGCGTCGTAAGGACAGGCCCGTTGGGCCGGATGCTACTCCCTTGAACACCACGTCAACACCGGTACGGACGGCGAAGACACTCCGAACGGCACCCCCCGGAGTGAGGGCGGGATAAGCGACCGACATAATGTCGGTCGTGGCGACAGCAACGACAGTAGACAAGGGTCACGCGCACCCGTCGGTCAACCGACCGAACCTCACCAGCGTCGGAACCATCATCTGGTTGAGTTCCGAGCTGATGTTCTTCGCGGCCCTCTTCGCGATGTACTTCACCCTGCGATCGGTGACCGGTCCGGACTTCTGGCATGAGAAGGCCGACGCCCTGAACTTCCCGTTCTCGGCGACGAACACCACGATCCTGGTGCTTTCCTCCCTCACCTGCCAGCTCGGCGTCTTCGCCGCCGAGCGCGGTGACGTGAAGAAGCTCCGGGGCTGGTTCATCGTCACCTTCATCATGGGTGCGATCTTCATCGGCGGTCAGGTGTACGAGTACACCGAGCTGGTCAAGCACGAGGGCCTCTCGCTCTCGTCCGACCCGTACGGCTCGGTCTTCTACCTGACCACCGGTTTCCACGGCCTGCACGTGACGGGCGGTCTGATCGCCTTCCTGCTGGTCCTCGGCCGCACCTACGCGGCCAAGAGGTTCACGCACGAGCAGGCGACCGCCGCGATCGTCGTGTCCTACTACTGGCACTTCGTCGATGTCGTCTGGATCGGCCTTTTCGCCACGATCTACATGATCAAGTAGCCGGGCCCGATCCCGCGCGCGTTCAACGAACGCACCTGACAGAAGCATCGACGCAGAAGATCCTGACACCGGGGTAATCCGTGAAAAAGCTCTCCGCACGACGACGCCATCCGCTGGCGGCGGTCGTCGTCCTACTCCTCGCGCTGGCGTGCACGGGAGGGGTGTACGCCGTGTTCGCGCCCGCGGGCAAGGCACAGGCCGAGGAAACCGCCCAGTCCCTCACCATCGAGGAGGGCAAGAAGCTCTACGCCGTCGGCTGCGCCAGCTGCCACGGAACCGGCGGTCAGGGCACCTCCGACGGTCCGAGCCTGGTGGGTGTCGGCGCCGCTGCCGTCGACTTCCAGGTCTCGACGGGCCGTATGCCGGCCGCCACCTCCCAGGGCGCCCAGGTCCCGGCGAAGAAGAACATCTACTCGCAGGCCGAGATCGACCAGCTCGCGGCGTACATCGCCTCGCTGGGCGCCGGTCCGACGGTCCCGACCGAGGAGCAGTACGGCCCCGAGGGCGCGGACATCGCCAAGGGCGGCGAACTCTTCCGCAACAACTGCGCCCAGTGCCACAATTTCACCGGCAAGGGCGGCGCGCTGACGAAGGGCAAGTACGCCCCGAGCCTTGAGGGTGTCGACCCGAAGCACATCTACGAGGCCATGCAGACCGGCCCGCAGAACATGCCGTCGTTCCCCGACACCACGCTGTCGGAGCAGAACAAGAAGGACATCATCGCGTACCTGCACGCGGTCAACAGCGACGAGACGGTCAACCCGGGTGGTCTGGAGCTGGGCGGCCTCGGGCCGGTCAGCGAGGGCCTCTTCGCCTGGATCTTCGGGCTCGGTGCACTGATCGCGGTCGCCGTCTGGGTCGCCGCTCGGACCGCAAAGGCCAAGAAGTCATGAGTAGCCAAGACATTCCAGAAGAGAACCTGCCCGCTGAGCAGGACGCCCACGTCGCGGTAGCGGACGAGAAGAACCCCTTCGCCGACCCCGGCCTGCCGCCCCACGAACACCGGATCCAGGACATCGACGAGCGGGCCGCCCGGCGGTCCGAGCGCACGGTGGCCATGCTGTTCACGTTGTCGATGCTGGCCACGGTCGGCTTCATCGCCTCGTACGTCGCGATCCCGCACGACAAGTCGGTCTTCGTCTTCCCGATCGGTCACCTCAACGCGCTGAACTTCGCGCTGGGTCTGACCCTCGGCGCGGCGCTGTTCTGCATCGGCGCGGGCGCGGTCCACTGGGCCCGCACCCTGATGTCCGACGTGGAGGTCGCCGACGAGCGGCACCCGATCGCCGCGGAGCCCGAGGTCAAGGCCAAGGTCATGGCCGACTTCAAGCAGGGCGCCAAGGAGTCCGCGCTGGGTCGCCGCAAGCTGATCCGCAACACGATGTTCGGAGCGCTGGCCCTGTTCCCGCTCTCCGGCGTCGTGCTGCTGCGTGACCTCGGCCCGCTGCCCGGGACCAAGCTGCGCCACACGCTGTGGTCCAAGGGCAAGCTGCTCGTCAACATGAACACCAACGAGCCGCTGCGTCCCTCGGACGTCGCGGTCGGCTCCCTCACCTTCGCCAAGCCGGAGGGCCTGGAGGAGCACGACCACGACTTCCAGAACGAGATCGCCAAGGCTGCCCTGATGATCGTCCGGATCCAGCCCGACGACATCAAGGACAAGCAAGAGCTCGACTGGTCCTACCAGGGCATCGTCGCGTACTCGAAGATCTGCACCCACGTCGGTTGCCCGATCTCCCTGTACGAGCAGCAGACGCACCACGTGCTCTGCCCCTGCCACCAGTCCACCTTCGACCTCGCCGACGGTGCCCGAGTGATCTTCGGCCCGGCCGGGCACGCCCTGCCGCAGCTGCGCATCGGCGTGAACGACGAGGGCTACCTCGAGGCGCTCGGCGACTTCGACGAGCCCGTCGGTCCTGCATTCTGGGAGCGCGGATGAGCACGACAGAGACCACGGAGTCCCGCTCGCGCGGGAAGGCACCGGCCGGCGAGCGCGTCGCCGACTGGGCCGACGGCCGGCTGGGGATCTACTCCCTCGCCAAGGCCAACATGCGCAAGATCTTCCCCGACCACTGGTCGTTCATGTTGGGTGAGGTCTGCCTCTACAGCTTCATCATCATCATCCTCACGGGTGTGTATCTGACGCTGTTCTTCCAGCCCTCGATGGCCGAGGTGGAGTACCACGGCAGCTACGTCCCGCTCCAGGGACAGCTGATGAGCCAGGCGTTCAGTTCCACGCTGGAGATCTCCTTCGACGTGCGCGGTGGTCTGCTCATCCGGCAGATCCACCACTGGGCCGCGCTGATCTTCCTGGCCGGCATGTTCGTGCACATGATGCGCGTGTTCTTCACGGGCGCGTACCGCAAGCCGCGTGAGATCAACTGGCTGTTCGGCTTCCTGCTGTTCGTCCTGGGCATGTTCACCGGTTTCACCGGCTACTCGCTCCCCGACGACCTGCTCTCCGGCACCGGTGTCCGCTTCACCGAGGGCGCGATCCTGTCCATGCCGATCGTCGGCACGTACATCTCGTTCTTCCTCTTCGGCGGCGAGTTCCCGGGCACCGACTTCGTGGCCCGCTTCTACTCGATCCACATCCTGCTGCTGCCGGGCATCATGCTCGGCCTGGTGGTCGGCCACCTGATCCTGGTCTTCTACCACAAGCACACGCAGTTCGCGGGCCCCGGAAAGAGCAACAAGAACGTCGTCGGCATGCCGCTGCTGCCGGTCTACATGGCCAAGGCCGGAGGCTTCTTCTTCCTGGTCTTCGGCGTCATCGCGGTCATCGCGGCGGTCGCGCAGATCAACCCGATCTGGGCCATCGGTCCCTACCGTCCGGACATGGTGTCCACCGGCGCCCAGCCCGACTGGTACATGGGCTTCGCCGAGGGTCTGGTCCGGTACATGCCGGGCTGGGAGGTCAACTTCTGGGGTCACACCCTCGTCCTGGGTGTGTTCATCCCGCTGGTGCTCTTCGGCCTGGTGCTGATGGCGATCGCGCTCTACCCGTTCATCGAGTCCTGGGTCACCGGCGACAAGCGCGAGCACCACATCCTGGACCGTCCGCGCAACGCCCCGACGCGCACCGCGTTCGGCGTCGCCTGGGTCACGGTGTACATGATCGGCCTGGTCGGCGGTGGCAACGACCTGTGGGCCACCCACTTCCACCTGTCGATCAACGCGGTCACCTGGTTCGTCCGGATCGGCTTCTTCGTCGGACCGGTCCTCGCGTTCATCGTCACCAAGCGGATCTGCCTCGGCCTGCAGCGCCGGGACAAGGACAAGGTGCTGCACGGCCGCGAGTCGGGCATCATCAAGCGCCTGCCGCACGGTGAGTTCATCGAGGTGCACGAGCCGCTCAGCCAGGACGCGCTGCACACCCTCACCGCGCACGAGCAGTACAAGCCGCTCGAGATCGGCCCGACGGTCGACGAGAACGGCGTCGAGCGCAAGGTGAAGGGCTCCGAGAAGCTGCGCGCCAAGCTCAGCAAGTCGTACTTCGGCGAGGACGGCCAGATCCCCAAGCCGACCGTCGAGGAGTACAAGGAGATCACGAGCGGCCACGGCCACCACTGACGCTGCGCCAGCTACGCCACGGTTGAGGGCCCCGTCCGGTTGTCCGGACGGGGCCTTCGGCCGTGTACGGGCCCGTCCGGGGTTCGGACGGGGCCCTTCTTCGGGTCTGCGGGCTGGATAGGGTGGACCCGTTGAGACTCACGTCCCGCAGTGCGGGACACCACAACCGACCCAGGAGCGGCTTATGAGCGCTGTGACCCCCGCTGGAGGCGACACCGCGGCGGGCCGTTCCTGGCCCGAGGTACTGAGTGCCCTGCTCGGCGGACAGGACCTGAGCGCCGGCGACACGGCATGGGCGATGGACCGCTTTATGAGCGGCGAGGCCTCGGACGCCCAGATCGCCGGCTTCATGGTGGCCCTGAGAGCCAAGGGCGAGACCGTCGAGGAGATCAACGGTCTCGTCGAGGCGATGTACGCCCACGCGCAGCCCCTGGACATCCCCGGACCGGCCGTCGACATCGTCGGCACGGGCGGGGACCGGGCCAAGACGGTGAACATCTCGACGATGTCCGCCATCGTGATCGCTGGTGCCGGCGCGAAGGTCGTCAAGCACGGCAACCGGGCGTCGTCCTCGGCGAGCGGCTCGTCCGACGTGCTGGAGAAGCTCGGCATCAACCTGGACCTGTCGCCCCAGGGCGTGGCCCGGGTGGTGGACGAGGCCGGGATCACCTTCTGCTTCGCGGCCAAGTTCCACCCCTCGATGCGGTTCGTCGGTGGCGTACGACGGGACCTCGGGATTCCGACCTCGTTCAACCTCCTCGGCCCGCTCACCAACCCCGCCCGGGTCACCGCCTCGGCCGTGGGCTGCTTCGACACCCGGATGGCGGGGCTGATCGCCGGCGTCCTGGCCGAGCGCGGCTCGTCCGCGCTGGTGTTCCGGGGCGACGACGGCCTCGACGAGCTGACGACGACCGCCACCTCGCGGGTGTGGGTGGTGCGCGACGGCAAGGTGACCGAGGAGGCCTTCGACCCCCGTGACGTGGGCCTCGAGCTGGTGCCCGTGGAGGCGCTGCGGGGCGCGGACGCGTCGTACAACGCGGAGGTCGCCCGGCGGCTGCTGGACGGCGAGCCGGGGCCGGTGCGGGACGCCGTACTGCTCAACTCGGCGGCGGCGCTGGTGGCGTTGGAGCAGACGGGCGCCCCGCTCGCCGAGCAGATCCGGCTCGGGATGGCGAAGGCGGCCCGGTCGATCGACTCGGGGGCGGCCAAGCGGACGCTGGAGCGCTGGGTGGCGGCCAGCAACACCTGAGTCGCGCACGATGTGACGCAGGGCGCAGTCCGGATCCTGGACTGCGCCTTGCGAGCCGAAGATCGTGTGGCAGGATATTGGACCAGGTCATGAGTGACAGTCATGAGGCCCCGGCCGACTGTCCGGCAACCCTCCGTCCGTGGCGGGGTGCCCCGGGTGAAGACCAGGTCGTAGGCAGCGAGGTCTACGGCAAGCGCGGGCCCCTCTCGAAACCAGGGGTCCTGGTCGTTCGAGGGAGTCTTCCGTGAGCAAGCGAATGCGATAGGGCCGCAGAGCCCCGCCTCCGCAGACCCTTTTCTCTTTCTCGCATGCCGCTCAACCGGCATGCCCCTCACGGGAGTTCGCCATGTCTGTCTCCACCGCTGCCGCCGACCAGTCCGTTTGTGCCTCCCTGCCCGTTCTGGGTCGTGATGTCACCGTCCCGCTCGTCACCGGCGGCGAGGTGACCTACGCGGCGCTCGACTACGCCGCCAGCGCCCCCGCCCTCCAGCGCGTCTGGGACGACGTCGCCGCCTACGCGCCGTACTACGGCAGCGTCCACCGCGGGGCCGGCTACCTCTCGCAGCTCTCCACCGACCTGTTCGAGAACGCCCGCAGGACGGTCACCGAGTTCCTCGACTGCCGCCCCGACGACCAGCTGATCTTCACCCGGTCCACCACCGACTCGCTGAACCTCCTCGCCGCCGCCCTGCCGGCCGACTGCCAGGTCTTCGTCTTCGAGACCGAGCACCACGCCTCCCTGCTGCCGTGGCGCGACGCCCGCGTCACCTACCTCAACGCGCCCCGCACCCCCCGCCAGGCCGTCGAGACCCTGGAGCGCGCCCTCGCCGACCGCACTGTGTCGATTGAGGGGGGCCACGGCCCGGCCCTGGTCTGTGTCACCGGCGCCTCGAACGTCACGGGTGAGCTGTGGCCCGTACGGGAGCTCGCGGCCGCCGCCCACGCGCACGGCGCCCGCATCGTGCTCGACGCCGCCCAGCTGGCCCCGCACCACCCGGTGAGCGTGCGTGACCTGGACGTCGACTGGGTCGCCTTCTCCGGCCACAAGCTGTACGCCCCGTTCGGCTCCGGCGTCCTGGCCGGCCGCTCCGACTGGCTGCGCGCGGCGGAGCCGTACCTCGCGGGCGGCGGTGCCTCGCGGAAGGTGTCGCGGCGCGGGGACGGGGGCGTCGACGTGGAGTGGCACGACAGCGCCGCCCGCCACGAGGCCGGTTCGCCGAACGTCATCGGCGCCTACTCCATCGCCTCCGCCTGCAAGGCGCTGACGGAGGCCGGCTTCGACACGCTCGTCGCCCGTGAGCAGTACCTGATCGAGAAGGTCCGCGCGGGCCTCGCCGAGGTCCCCGAGGTCCGGGTCCTCTCCCTCTTCGGCGACGACGCCCCGCGCGTCGGCGTCATCTCCTTCGTCGTCGAGGGCTGGAACAGCTCCCACTTCGCCGCCGCCCTCTCCGCCGAGTACGGCATCGGGGTGCGGGACGGTCTGTTCTGCGCCCACCCCCTGGTCCGCACCCTGCTGGGCAGCGACCCGCAGACGCAGGGCGAGTGCGGGGCACCGGAGGCGGCGCCCGGCGAGAAGTCCCTGAACGCCATCCGGGTGAGCTTCGGGGCCGGCACGCCGGACGAGCACGTCGAGCGGTTCGTGAACGCCGTGCGGGAGCTCGTGACGGACGGCGCCCGGTGGAACTACCGCACGGAGGACGGGCGTTGCGTGCCGGACACCTCCGCGTGAGCCGGTAGCCGGGCGCCCAGCAGGATCATCCGCAGGGCGCGTTCGGTGGCGTCCGTGAGGAGTTCGGAGGCCCGCACCAGGGCCTCCGCCAGGGCCATCGGGGCCGGCAGGATGCCGCTGTACGCGTCCACGCCCGGCACGTCGTGCGCACCCTCGCCGAGCGTGCCCGCCAGCGCGAGCACCGGGCGGCCGTACAGCTTGGCCCGGCGGGCCACCTCGGCCGGGACCTTGCCGCGGGGCGTCTGGTGGTCCAGGGCGCCCTCCGCGGTGACGACCAGGTCGGCGCGGGCGAGGCGGGCGTCGAGGTCGAGGTGGTCGAGCAGCACGTCGAAGCGGGGGAGCAGCCTGGCGCCGAGGGCGGCGAGGCCCGCGCCCAGGCCGCCGGACGCTCCGGTGCCGGGGCCGTGGCGCAGGTCGGTGCCCACGGCCCCCAGGTCGCGGGTGAGGACGTCCGCCCAGTTCTCCAGGCCGGCCGACAGATGCTCGACCTGTGCGGGTGTCGCCCCCTTCTGCGGGCCGAAGACGCGGGCCACGCCGCGCTCGCCGCACAGCACGTTGTACGGGTTGCAGGCGACCAGCAGATCGACGTCCCGCAGGCGCGGGTCAAGGCCGGACGGGTCGATCCGGGCGAGCCGCGTCAACTCACGTCCGCCGCGGGGAAGTTCGAAGCCGTCGGCGTCCAGCAGCCGGGCACCGAGGGCCTGGAGGGCGCCGGCGCCCCCGTCGGACGTACCCGAATCGCCGCAGCCGACCAGAATGCGCCGTACGCCTGTGTCGAGCGCGGCGCGGATGAGCTCGCCGACGCCGTAGGTCGTCGTGGCGCCCGGGTCGCGCAGGGCGCGCGGGACGAGGGACAGCCCGGCCACCGCGGCCATCTCGACGACCGCGGTGTCCCGGGAGCCGAGCAGGGCGAAATGCGTGCCGAGCGGTTCGCCCACCGGTCCCGTGGCGGGCAGGGCGACGAGCCGCCCGCCGGTCGCGGCGGCCAGCGCGGTGGCGGTGCCCTCGCCGCCGTCCACGAGCGGGATCAGGTCGATCACGACGTCCGGCAGCACCCGTCGGACGCCGCCCGCGATGGCATCGGCGGCGGCCTGGGCGGACAGGGACTCCTTGAACCCACTGGGGGCTACTACGACTCGGGTCAGCATCGGATCTCCTCAACAGGTCGTCGAGGCTGCAACGCCCCGAGGGGAAGCGCACCTAGGGGCGCGGGGCTGTATCGATATGCGGCTCCGCCGCGGGGCGCGACCAGCCACAACGGCGCCGCATCCACCGGACGGCATGACGCGGCACTCACAGTGGAACGCCCAGCAGTGGCCACACCGCCACGGCGAACAGCAGGACGAGCGCGGCCGTCAGCGGAGCCAGCACCGAGGACAGCCGCAACAGGTCGCGCGGCGTGTAGGTAGGGGTCCCGGGAAGGTCGGAGAAGAGCGTGACCGGCTTGGCGGAGGCCGGGAGCGTGTGGCAGAAGCCCGCCGCCGCGGTGGACGCCAGCGCGGCGGCCACCGGGTTGACGCCGGCGCCGACGGCCGCCGCGACCACCAGCGGCACCAGCACCGACGAACGGGCCGAGCGGGACTGGAGGACCAGGTGGGCCGCCGTGCTGATCGCGATCACCACGGTCAGGAACAGCAGCGGGCTGACGCCCGTGGGCAACTCGGCCACCAGCCATTTCGCGGCCCCGGAGTCGGCGAGTGCCACACCCATCGCCATCGTCGCCGCCATGAACAGCAGCAGCGACCAGGGCACCGTCTTCAGCGCGTCCTTCAGGTGCACGGTGCCCAGGGCGGGCGAAGCCGCCACCACCGCGCCGATCAGCGCGACGACGGCCGGCGGAACCCGGTGCAGCGGCTCGCTGCACCACAGCATCACGACCGTGCCGAGCAGCAGCGCGCACCGCTTCTCGGCCTGCGACCAGGGGCCGGTGACCGGCTCGTCGCTGTGCTCCTGGATCTGCTCGGGGGTGATGCGCACGGGGCCCTTGCGGTCCGCGCGTCGAGTCGTCGTCAGGAGTACGGCCTCGGCGGCCAGATGGGACGACGCCACGGCCAGCGGCAGGCCGAGCAGCAGCCACTCGGTGAAGCCGATCCGTTCGCCGGTGGCCTGCCACAGCACCGAGACGGTGATCAGATGCGCGCCTGCGCCGATCAGGGTCGCCACCGCCGACAGCAGGATCACGGTCGGGAACAGCAGCGCCAGCATCACGACCAGCCGCCGCCGGTCGGTCAGCGCTTTGGCGAGCGCCAGGAACACCGGCAGCGCGAGGGCGGCCCGGCCGGACGTGGCCGGCACCGCGAACGCCGTCACGACCAGGGCGGCCGTGGTCAGGTGCACGAGCTGCCGTACGGTGCGCGCCCCGCCGACCAGGAACGCCGCCGCCCGTCCCGCGAGCCCCGTCCGGGTCACCGCGGCCGCCAGCACGAAGGCGCAGATCAGCAGCCATACGGTCGAGTCGCCGAGGGTGCCGAAGAGCGTGTCGCTGCTGATCACCCCGGTCACCGTGAGCGCGAGTCCGGCGCCCAGCGCGATGTAGGTGTCGTCGACCGGGGTGGCGATCCAGGCGCAGGTCGCCAGGGCGAACACCGCGAGGGTGAGGCGGGCGTCGGTGCCGAGGCCCGCGAAGTTGCCGGGCACGGCGAGCAGCGCGCACAGGGAGAGCGCGACGCAGAGGCCGACGCCCAGTCGGAGGTTCAGGGTCACGTCATCCAGGGTTCACCTGGGCCGTTAGCCGTCGATGAGCCCCACATGAAAGGGACTTCACGCAGACAGGCGATACCCCACGCCGCGCACGGTCTCGAAGCGTTCGGCCCCGAGCTTCTTGCGCAGGGCCCGCACGTACACGTCCACGATGTTGGAGCCGGGGTCGAAGTCGTAGCCCCACACGTGCGACAGGATCTGCTCGCGGGACAGCACCTGGCCCGGATGCCTCAGGAACAGCTCCAGGAGCACGAACTCACGGGCCGTCAGGTCCACGGTCCGCTCGTCGGCCCGCGCCCGCCGGGTGCGCAGGTCCAGGGTCAGCGAGCCGGACCGCAGCACCGTCACCTCGGGCGCCCGGGCCGCCGTACGCAGCCGCAGACGGACCCGCGCGAGCAGTTCCTCGAAGCGGAACGGCTTGGTCATCCAGTCGTCGGCGCCGCCCTCCAGACCGGCCACCGTGTCCCGTACCGAGTCCCGTGCGGTCAGCACGATCACCGGGGTCGTCACCCGGGCCTCGCGCAGTTCGCGCAGCACGGTGAAGCCGTCCCGGCCGGGCAGGCCGATGTCCAGGACCACCAGATCGAAACTGCCGGTCAGCGCGTACTCGTGGGCGGCGTCGCCGTCGCCGACGACGGTCGTGGTGAAGCCGTTGGAGCGCAGCCCCTTCTGGACGAAGGAGGCGATCCTTTCCTCGTCCTCGACGATGAGAATGCGGTTCACGTGTGTGCCTCTCCCAGTGCCAGTACGAAGGTGGCGCCGCCGCCGTCGGTGTCGCGCAGCCGGACCCGGCCGCCGTGCGCCTCGGCGATCGCCCGGACGATCGACAGGCCGAGCCCGGCTCCGGAGCCGCGGGCGCCCCGGCGGGACGTGCCGCGCCGGAACCGTTCGAAGATCACCTCGCCGTCCTGCGGCTGGACACCGCACCCGGAGTCGGCGACGTACAGCTCGACGCCCGGCCCGTCCGTGCGCGAGCCGATCCGGACGGTCTGCCCGGGCGCGGTGTGCTGCACGGCGTTCTGGGCCAGCTGGACCATCGCCTGGGTGATCCGCTGCGGGTCCAGCTCGGCCTCGACGTCGGCCACCTCGGCGAGCTGCCAGTCCCGTTCGCCGAGGGTGCGGGCCTTGACGTAGACGTCGGCGGTGAGTTCGGCGAGCTGGACCGGCTCGGGGGTGACGAAGTCGGGGCGCTCGGCCTTGGCGAGCAGCAGCAGGTCCTCGACGATGCGGCTCATCCGGTCCAGCTCGTCGGTGACCAGGCGTATCGTCTCCTCGCGCTCGGCGGGGTCGTCGCCCATCAGCTCCAGATGCCCGCGCACGATGGTGATCGGCGTGCGCAGCTCGTGGCCCGCGTCGTCGACGAACTCGCGCTGGGCGGCGAAGGCGCGCTCCAGCCGGTCGAGCATCGCGTTGAACGTCTCCGCGAGCGCGGCGATGTCGTCGCGCCCGTGCACCGGGATACGGCGGGTGAGGTCCTGCTCGGTGAGCTGTGCCGCCGCGGTGCGCACCAGCCGCACCGGCTTGAGGATCCGCCCGGAGACCGCCCAGCCGATGCCGGTCATCATGAGCAGGGCGACCCCGGAGATGGCGAGCAGGATACGGAACTCCGCGTTCACGGCGGCCTGTTCGCGTCCCGGGTGGAAGGCGACGACGAACGCCGCCTCCGCCTCGCCGCCGGCCCGGACGACCGTGACCTTGGCCCAGCGGATCTCGCCGGACGCCCGGTGCACGGTGCCGGTGGCGTCGGGCGAGTCGAAGATGCGGCGGCGGGCGTCGGCGTCCTCGTGCAGGGGAACGGCGACGGGGATGTCGCGCGGCTGGATGAACTGTGCCGGGGTCCGGCCCGCCCGGCCCACCAGACCGATCAGCTCCTCGTCCGGATCGGCGTACTGGCGCACCAGGAATTCGCGCAGCAGCCGGGACGGGTCGGTGAACGGCCGCCCGGTCTCGGGGTCGACGCCCCGCTCCTCGAAGTTCGCGAACTCGCCCGCCTCCTGGGCGAGCAGCCCGTTCACCCGGTGATCGACGTCCCGCAACAGGATCGACCGCGTGGTCGTCGCCACGGACACCAGCCCGACGGCCATGACGAGCAGCAGCCAGAGCAGGATGCGGACCCGCGCGGAGATCCGGCGGCGCACGGGATCGGGGGGTGTCGTCCGGGTCATGGCGACGGCGTGGGGTCCGGTGAGCAGGGGGCGCACCGGGCCGCTGCGGGCGCGCGTCGGGTCGGCCGCGAAGCACCGGGTCCGGGACCGGAAGCCCGACCCGGGCGGAACCGTGCCTGCCCCGTCCGTGCACCGGACGCCGTGTGCCCGCCCGCCGGCGCACACGCCTCCGGTGGGCAGGATCCGAGCCGCGCCGTCGTCACTCGCCGACCCCCTGAAAGCTCTCGACAGGACACCCCTAGCCGTCGTCCCCGGGCTCGCCCCGGTCGTCGTCTCCGGTCTCCCGGTCGGGGCCGTCGTCATCGTCGTCGCCCGTGGGGCCGTCTGTCACCGGGGGCCGGGAGACGACCTCGTCGCTCGGGGTCGGTGAGGGGCGCGACGGGGTCGGTGTGGGGGAGCCGCTGTCCAGCTCCACCTTGGCCGGGACCTTGGGGGACTCCGGGTTGTCGGTGAGGGCGAAGCTGGTCGCCGCGATGCCGAGGGGGATCGCCACGACGGCGGCCAGCGCCGCGATCCGGTGCGAGAAGACCATGCGGCCGATCCTGCGGCCTAGGCCCGGCCCCGAGGATGAGCCCAGGATGAAGAACTCTTCATGATCGGGCGGTGGCCGCTCTCAGCTGTCCAGCCCGATGGCGAACGCGGCCTCGATGTCGTGCTGCGAGTACGTACGGAACGCCACGTGCGTGTCCGTCCCCTCCACCCCGGGGATCTTGCTGATCCGGCCCGGAATGACCTCGGCGAGGTCCTCGTGCTCCTTCACCCGCACCATGGCGATCAGGTCGTACGTACCGGTGACCGAGAAGACTTCGGTGACGCTCTCCAGCGAAGCGATCCGCTCCGCGATCTCGGGAATCCGGTCCACGCTGGTCTTGATGAGGACGATCGCGGTGATCACGGCTGGTTCTCTCCCTCGGAGGCCGGAGCTGGGGCGGCCTTCACTCTAGTCGCAGGCCGGAAGCGGGCCCACGCGAAGCCGAAGCCCAGGCCGAACCCGACCAGGTGCGCCAGATACGCCACCCCCGGCCCCTGGTCCGCCCGGCCCGCCGCCACCCACTGCAGCGCCACCCAGAAGGGCAGCACGACCCAGGCCGGGAAGCGCAGCGGCAGGAAGAGCAGGAACGGCAGCAGGCTTGTCACCCGCGCCCCGGGGAAGAGGAACAGGAACGCGCCGAGGACCGCAGAGATCGCCCCGGACGCGCCGACCAGGGACTGGGTGGAGTCGTCGTTGGCGGCCGCGTAGCCCAGCAGGGCCAGGTAGCCGCAGCCCAGATGGAAGAGCGTGAACTGGACGCGGCCCATCCGTTCCTCGGTCATCACGCCGAAGACGTAGAGGAAGAGCATGTTGCCGAGCAGGTGCACCCAGCTGCCGTGCACGAACAGGGCCGTCGCGGGGGTGAGGACGGCCCGGGGCGCCCCCTCGAACAGCTCCGCGGGTACGACACCCCAGCGGTGGAAGTAGGCCCGCTGAGCGGCGAGCAGCTCGTCGCCGGAGCCGTACGCCGGATTGAGTCCCGCCGCCGGGCCGATCAGGAAGATCAGGCAGCACAGGACGATCAGCACGTACGTCACCGGCGCCGAGGACCGCAGGACGGCACGGACCGATCGGCCCGCCCTGCCGAACCGAGTCCCGAAATGCGCCATGCTCCAGTTGCCGATCATGGACACAGAGCATGACGTAACAGGACGCACGCGCACAGACCGCCTCGCCGCCTCGGACGGACGGGCGGTGGGTACCCGCCAGGCCGTAGGGTTACGAGCCACACGCACCGGGGGCCCGGCGCGTCGCGGACAATAGAAGGTCTAGAAGGAAAGAGCACAGTCACGATGACGGTTCCCCTGCCGACCACCACGACGCGGTGGCGCTGCACCCTCTGCGGCAACCTCACGCGCTTCGACGTGACGCGTTCGTCGAAGGTCGTGGAGTACGTCCACCTCGATCTGGCCGGTGAGCCCAAGGTCGAGGAGCGCGAGGTGCTCAGTGAGACCATCGAGTCGGTGCGCTGCCGCTGGTGCAACGCGGTGGACAAGGTGGAACTCGTGGACAGGCCGGGCGCCGACTCCTGACGGGAGCGGCCCCCGCACAGGCATTGGGGTGTGACGGATGGTGGAGACACAAGGCGGGGGGCCGGACGACGGCGCCGCTGAGGTGCTCGACCGTCCGCTGCCCGACGGTGTACGGCGCAAGGTCGTACAGATCGTGTCCGACGGGTTCGGCGGCCTGACCGTCGGTGAACTGCCCGCACAGCTGAGGCAGTACGCCAGATTCGCGCCGAACCGCCGGGCCAAGTTCGCCGGCAACGCCATGGCGGCGGCGCTGGAGACCGATCCGCTGTTCCGGCAGCGCATCGGGGAGAAGTTCAGAGAGACCCAGCCGGAACTCGCCGGCGCCCTCGACGCCGGCTCGGCGCCCCCGGCCGCGGACCCGCTCGACGTGGCGGCCGCGGCCTATGTTCTGCGCCCCACCGGCTGGGTCAAGCTGGTCACCGCGGCCGGCGAGGAGGCCCAGCGGGCCGACGCCGAGCGCGCCGACGAGGAGAGCCGCGCCGAGCTGGAGCGGCTGCGCGAGGAGCTCGCCCACGCCCGTGAGCACACCCGGCACGAGACCGAGCGGCTGCGTACCGAGCTGGATGCGGCGAAGAAGGAAGCCGAGTCGCTTCACCGAAAGCTGCGCTCGGCCCTCAGTGACGTCAAGCGCGGCGAGGCCGCCCTGCGCAAGGTGCACGGCGAGATCGAGACCGTGCGCGCCGAGGGACACGCCCAGGTCTCCGCGGCGGAGAGTGAGAGCCGGCGCCTCAAGGCGCGGCTCGGGGAGGCCGAGGCCGCCCTGGAGGCCACGCGCAGGGCCGCACGCGA
Organism: Streptomyces sp. NPDC055013; assembly: GCF_053608645.1. Classification (NCBI taxonomy): domain Bacteria; kingdom Bacillati; phylum Actinomycetota; class Actinomycetes; order Kitasatosporales; family Streptomycetaceae; genus Streptomyces; species Streptomyces sp. NPDC055013. Next base: position 27,861 of record NZ_JBSGVW010000008.1, on the reverse strand, counting down.
GGGGCGCAGCGTCGAGGACATGCGCGTACGGCTGCTTCTGGACACCCTGCTGGACTCCGCCCAAGGGCTGCGCCGGGAGCTGGCGTTGCCGCCGGTCTCCGTACGGCCCGCCGAGACCGTGGACGCGGTCGAACCGGGACGAATGACCCCGAAGGACATCGCCGCCCGGGCCTTGTCCGAGAACGACCCCGCGATCCTCGACCAGCTCCTCGCCCTGCCCCAGGCGCACTTGGTGGTCGACGGCTACAACGTCACCAAGACCGGCTATCCCCAGATGCCCCTGGAGAAGCAGCGGCTCAGGCTGCTCGGCCAGCTCTCGCAGCTCGCCGCGCAGACCGGCGCCGAGGTGACCTGCGTCTTCGACGGGGCAGAACTGGCCGCGCCGGTGCTGCTCGCGCCGCCGCGCGGGGTGCGGGTGCTGTTCTCCAAGCCGGGTGTCACCGCCGACGAGTTGATCCGCCAGCTGGTGCGCGCCGAGCCGCCGGGCCGTCCGGTCATCGTCGCCTCGACCGACCGTGAGGTGGCGGACGGGGTGGCCCGGGCCGGAGCGCGTCCGGTGGCTTCTGCGGTGCTTCTCAAGCGGCTGTCCTGATAACGCCAACGTACGGGCGCAATGCCCGAATTGGCGTCAACCCCGCGCGACGTAGCGTCAAGCCTGCGTCACGTGATGTGAGTTGTGTGTAAAGAATGACCGGTGTGACGAGAATTTTCGTGTGAGGATTTGATCTGATCACAACTGGGTCACTAGGGTCTGGCCTCGAACCTCCGAGCGGGTGATCACTCAGAAGAAGGGTTTCACCTCCGTGGCGTCCCACCGTCGACCCAAGCAGCCCAGCCGAGCACGTGTGACTGTGCTGACCACCGCTGCCGCTGCTGCCGTGGCCATCAGTGCGCAGGCCGCCAACGCGGCCCCCAGCGAGAAGCCGAGCAAGGACGAGGTCAAGGCCAAGGTCGACAAGCTCTACGAGGAGGCCGAGCAGGCCACCGAGAAGTACAACGGCGCCAAGGAGAAGCAGGAGAAGCTCCAGAAGGAGATCTCCACGATCCAGGACAACGTCGCCCGCGGCCAGGAAGAGCTCAACGAGCTGCGCGACAGCATGGGCCTCGCCGCCGCCGCCCAGTACCGCACGGGCAGCATCGACTCCTCCGTCCAGCTGTTCCTGTCGTCCGACCCGGACGACTATCTGGACAAGGCGTCCACCATGGACCAGCTGAGCGCCCAGCAGGTCGACTCGCTGAAGAAGATCCAGGACAAGCAGCGCGACCTCTCCCAGCAGCGTGCCGAGGCGTCCGACAAGCTCAAGGACCTCGCCTCCACCCGTACCGAACTGGGCAAGAAGAAGAAGCAGGTCCAGGGCAAGCTCGGCGAGGCGCAGAAGCTGCTCAACACCCTGACGGCCGCCGAGAAGGCCGCCCTCGCCGCCGAGGAGCAGCGCGCCAGCCGCGACGCCGCCGACCGCGTGGACCTCGGCAACACCGGTTCCGCCTCCGGCCGGGCCATGGCCGCCTTCCAGGCCGCCCAGGGCAAGATCGGCTCACCGTACGTCTACGGCGCCTCCGGCCCGTCCTCCTTCGACTGCTCGGGCCTGACCTCCTGGGCCTTCGCCCAGGCCGGCGTCTCCATCCCGCGCATCTCGCAGGATCAGGCCAACGCCGGCACCAGGATCTACTCGCAGAGCCAGCTCAAGGTCGGCGACCTGGTCATCTTCTACGGCGACCTGCACCACGTCGGCTTCTACGCGGGCAACGGCCAGGTGCTGCACGCCCCGCGCAGCGGCACGGTCGTCCGTTACGAGTCGATCAACAACATGCCGTTCCAGTTCGGCGTCCGGATCTGACCCCGGCCGAACACCCGCAAGATCAACACCACGTGCCGCCCGAACGGGCGAATCACGACAACATTCGCTGACCCCGCGCCCCGCCCATGACCTGCGTCAGAGGCGGGGCGTCACTTTGTGTGCCCGCGCGGGTCGTTGGTCGTCACCCCGACACGGAGCTACTGTCTGCCGCGTTTCCCCGCTCGCCGGGGAAGGTCCTTGTCCGCCAGCGGAAGGAGAGCGGCTTCCCGTGGGGTCCCATCGCCGCCTTGCACCGACCGGGTTCGACCGGGGCGCCGGAGCAGCGCTCTGCGTCATGTCAGCCGCCGCCACGGCCCTCGGGGTCAGCCCGGCCTCGGCCGCGCCACAAGACGACACCCGGGCCAAGGTGGACCGCCTCTACGAGGAGGCCGAGAAGGCCACCGAGGCCTACAACAGGTCCGACGAGCGCGCCGACAAGCTCCGCAAGCAGGTGACCGACGCGCAGGACCGGATCGCCCGGCAGCAGGAGGACATCAACTCCAAGCGGGACGCGCTCGGTTCGCTGGCCGGTGCCCAGTACCGGTCCGGCGGCCTCGATCCGTCCCTCGCGCTGCTGCTCTCCAACGACCCGGCCGACTACCTCGACAAGGCCGCCCGCATCGCGCGGCTCAGCGCCCACCAGGCCGGTGAGCTCAAGGAGCTCCAGGACGCCATGCGCGAACTCGCCCAGGAACGCTCCGAGGCGACCGGGAAACTCGTCGAGCTGGACAAGAGCCGCAAGGCCGTCGCCGCCCACAAGCGGACCGTCGAGCGCAAACTCGCCCAGGCCCGCAGGCTGCTGAACTCCCTCACCGCGGCCGACCGCGCCGCCTACGACCGCGCCTCCCGCTCCGGGCGCGCCGACATGCCCGACTTCGGGAGCCTCGTCGCCCCCTCGGGCCGCGCCGCGGCCGCCGTCGCCGCCGCCCACTCGGCGCTGGGCAAGCCGTACGTCTGGGGCGCCAACGGGCCCTCCGGCTTCGACTGTTCGGGACTGATCCAGTGGTCGTACGCCCAGGCCGGCGTCGGCCTGCCGCGGACCTCGCAGGGGCAGCGGTACGCCGGCCGGCAGGTCCCGCTCTCCGAGGCCCAGCCCGGCGACGTGGTCACCTACCGGGGCGACGCCAGCCACGTCGGGATGTACGTGGGCAACGGCCAGGTGATCCACGCGCCCTACCCCGGCGCCCCCGTGCGCTACGACCCGGTGGGCATGATGCCCGGGGCGACGGTCACCCGGGTCTGACGCGGGGCCGAGGCCGCTGCGACGCGGGTCTGACCTTCGTGCCGTCGCCGCCGTACGATCGGGAAATGGCTGGTCGAAGGCGGGCGTCAGGGGCGCGGGGAACGCGCGTCGTGGTCGCGCTCTGTCTCCTGCTCGTCTCACTGGTGGGCTGCGGCGGGCGGCCCGCCACCGACAGCGCCAAGGCCGAGGTGCAGCAGGTCCTCGACGGCCGGGCGGCCGCGGTACTCGACCGCGACGAGACGGCGTTTCTGCGCTCGGGCGCCCGGGACTGGTTCGGCAACCTGAGTGCGGTGCCCCTCGCCGACTGGTCGTACCGCCTGACCGCCCTGCGACGCACCGGCGACACCGCCCTCGCCGACGCCGAGCTCCGTTACCGCGTCCAGGGCCACGACCGGGCCCCCGTCAGCGTCGGCCGCACCCTGAGCCTGCGCCTCGACGTGGAGGGCCACTGGTACGTCGAGGCCGAGCGGCCCGCGAAGGGCTCCGCCGAACAGCTCTGGGACCAGGGCGAGGTGAGCGCCGTACGTGGCGACGACAGCCTCGTCCTGGGCGTCGGGCAGTCCGACGCGGCCCTGCGGTCGTACGCCGAGCTGGCCGACCACGCCGTGCCGGCCGTCTCCCAGGCGTGGGGCGGTGACTGGCCCCGGCGCGTGGTGGTCCTCGTACCGATGTCGCTGGGCGATATGGCGGGCCTGCTCGGCTCGCCCGAGTCCTCCTACCGCGGGATCGCCGCGGTCACCACCGGTGAGACCGGCGCCCCGGCGAGTGCGCCCGCGGACCGGATCATCGTCAATCCCGACGCGTACGGCGTCCTCGGGAGCACCGGCAAGCAGGTCGTCCTCACCCACGAGACCACCCACGTCGCCACCCGCGCCCACACCACCGAGGCCACTCCGCTGTGGCTCTCGGAGGGCTACGCGGACTGGGTCGGCTACCTCGGGAGCGGCCGCTCCCCGTCCCAGGCCGCGCCCGAACTGTGGCGGGAGGTGACCGAGGGGCGGGCGCCCCGGATACTGCCGACGGACGAGGACTTCGGTTTCTCCGGCGACGCGGGGCGGCTCGCGCGGGCCTACGAGAGCGGCTGGCTGGCCTGCCGGCTGATCGCGGACCGCTGGGGCGAGGTCAGACTCGCCGAGTTCTACCGGGCCGTCGGGGCCCATGAGCGGCGGGCCGGGGCGGTGGAGGGCGCCCTGAAGGACGTACTCGGGACGTCGCTGGAGGAGTTCACGGGGGAGTGGCGGGACTATCTGCGGGCTCAGCTCGGCTGATCCAGCTTCGCGATCGCCTCCGTCAGCCACGCACGCTCCGCCTCACCCGTCGCCCGGGCGACCCGCAGCATGCCCTGCCGGAACAGATCCTCCGCCTCCTCCGCCCGTACCGGCTTCTCCCCTTCGTAGAAGAAGCTCGTGGGCGCGGTGAGGAACTCCAGACGGCGGCGCAGCACTCCGGCCTGCTCCCGGTGGTCCGGCAGGTGGCGCAGGAAGGCCAGGAGGGTGTTGAAGCGGACCTGGTCCGTGATCTCGACGTCCTTGGGGTGGCGCAGGCGCTCCAGCAGGTCCTCGCGGCCCTCGTCGGTGAGGGAGAGGATCCGGCGCGGGGCGGCTCCCGTACCCGGCTCGGTGTGCTCGTCGAGCTGTCCGGCCTTGATCAGCCGCGTGATCGCCGGATAGAGCGCCCCGTCGCTGACGGGGCGGACATGGCCGCTCAGCGCCTTGATCCGCTCCTTCAACTCATAGCCGTGCAGCGGCTCTTCGGCCAGGAAGCCGAGGATCGACAGCTCCAGCATGGTCCTCCTTGCGGGCGTGATGGCCCAATGTACCTCTTATCGAGCTACCTCGAATCGATGTAATGATGGGAGGGGCCGGATCGTGAACGCGCACCGCAAGCAGCTCATCTCGCTCGCCAACCCCGTCTACTTCTCGCTCCTCGCCTCGGTCGCCGCCGGAATCATCAACACCGTCTGGGTCTCCCGGCTCGGCGGCCCGGCCGTGGCCGCCGTGGCCGTCGCGACCAACACCGAGAACGTCCTGCTCGGCGTGGCCCTCGTCTTCGGCTCCGGTACGACGGTGCTGGTCGCGCATGCCAGGGGCGCGCGTGACCCGGGGGCGACGCCGGCCGCGGTGCGCGGGGGATGGGCGGTGTGGGCGCTGGTCACGCCGGTGGTCGTGGCGGGTGGGTTTCTGGGGCGGGAGCCGTTGGCGCGGCTCGTGCTCGGCGACGGCGCCGCGCTGCCCCTGGCCGTGCAGTACTTCGCGATCTCGCTGCCGGGTGTCGCCGTGTTCTTCGCGCAGACACTGGTGGACGGCATCCTCAAGGGGGCCGGTGACACCAGGACGCCGATGCGGCTCGCGCTCCTCGCGGGCGGGCTGATCCTGATCTGCGACCCGCTCCTCATCCAGGCCTACGGCGTCCCCGGCGCCGCCGCCTCGACCGTGCTGTGCCGGAGCGTGGCCCTGGCGGTGGGGCTGGCCGCGCTACGGAGGAACCCACTGCTGCGCGCGGCTGCCGAGGTGCCGCCCGCCGAGCCGGTCGGGGTCGCCCTGCGGTGGACGCTGCGGACCGGGCTGCCGATGTCGGCCGACTTCACCGTGCGGCAGGCGGGCGCGCTGGCGCTGGTCGCGATCGTGGCACGGCTGGGCGTGCCGGCGGTGGCCGCGTACTCGATCGCGTACAAGGTCCTGTACGTCGCCACCATGGGTTGCTACGCCGTACGCCAGGCCGCCGCCATCCACACCGCGCACCTGCTCGGCGGCGGTGCGGACGCCCGGTCGGCGATCGGACGGCAGGCGGTGCTGGTCGCGGGGGCCTTCGCGCTCGCGGCGGCCGTACTGCTGGGCGTGACCGCGCCATGGATCATGGCCGCCTTCGGGGCCGGTGACGACGTCGCCGGCGCCGGTGTGCTCTTCCTGCGCTGCGTCGGGCCCTATCTGCTCCTGATGGCCTGCTTCATCGCGCTCGGCGGGGTTTTCGAGGGGAGCGGGGGAGCGCCCGTGCTGCTTCGGGTGACGGTGCTCGGTACCGCCGTACAGCTGCCGCTCGCACACGGGCTGTCCGGCCTGGGTCTGCCGGGAGTGTGCCTGGCGCTGGGATCGGCCATGGCGGTGCAGTGTGCCGCGGTCCTGGTGCTGCTCCGGCGACGCACCCGGCGTCAGGACGGCAGGGACGTTTCCTTGGCGCGGGTGGCCTGAGCCGGTACGGGGGCCGGGGCGGGGCGGGTGACCGTCGAGCGCCACAGTGCGCGGGCGGCGAGGAGAGTGGCCAGGACCAGCAGGCCGTTGCGGAGGAACAGGAGGGTGACGCCGAGGCCGTCGCTGGCGACGACGTGCGCGAACCACACCGGGAACTCCAGGACCGTCACGAAGCACGCCGCGAGGACCAGGCCGACGGGCAGCCCCATCCGGCTGCCGCGGAAGCACAGGCACACCGCCGCGAGGCCGACCAGCCACACCAGGTACTGCGGACTGATCACCCGGCTGGTCGTCACGAACATCAGCACCGCCACGAAGGCGGCGTCCGCGAGGGTGTGCGACGCGAACCGCCGAGCCCGCAGCCGCCACAGCAGCAGCCAGCCGAAGGCGAGCCCGCTCAGGACCAGGGCGGCCGCGCTGACGACGTCGACGTGCGGGCCGAGGAACTCCACCGAGCCGTAGTTCAGCAGCACCTGCCCGTCCCAGCCGTACTGCCGGGCCACGTGGAAGACCAGCGCGCCCAGCGACTCCACCTCGGTGCCGCGGTCGCGCTGGAAGGTCAGGAAGGCGAACGCGCCGGGCATGGCGACGGCGAACAGGGCCGCTATGGCGCCGGCGGTCAGCGCGGCGGACAGCCACGTGCCGCGTCTGCGGGCCGCCACCAGCAACAGCACCGGCCAGACCTTCAGCATCGCCCCGAACGCCGTCAGCGCGCCCATCAGCCGGGGATGCCGGGCGCCCGCCAGCAGTGCGGCCACGGCCACGGCGGTGACCATCACGTCGTAGCGGGCGTACACGGTCGGCCCGAGCAGCGGCACGCCCGCCACCCACACCCAGGCCCCGCCCAGGGTCCGGCCGGGGCGCACGCCCGCGTACAGCAGAAGCAGCAGGACGACCAGGTCGGCGGTGAAGGCGAGGACGAAGAACGCCGACGTGTAGTCCAGCCAGAACACCAGGGCGGGGGACAGGATCGGCAGCGCGGCGGCGGGCGGGTACTGCCAGGTGACGTCGTCCAGCGGGAACGTTCCGGTGCGCAGCACCTCGTACCAGCCCTGGTAGATCACCGACACGTCGCTGGTGACGTCCGGGCCGGGGAAGACGTACACCTTGAACACGAAGAGCAGCAGGCCCACCCTGGTCAGGCCCCAGATCCCCAGCAGCCACGCCAAGGACCGCCGCGTGCCCGTCGTCTCCACCGGATCCCCTGCCGTTCGCTTCCCGCCTCAGTGAAACATGATGTCGTGTCCGCCTGTGCGCAAGCCACACACATGGCCGGGCCCCGGCTGTGAACAGCGGCTTCGGTAAGGTCGGCGGCGTGCACAAGACCCTGATCGTGACCAACGACTTCCCGCCCCGCCCCGGCGGCATCCAGGCGTTCCTGCACAACATGGCGCTGCGGCTCGACCCGGAGCGGCTGGTCGTCTACGCCTCCACCTGGAAGCGCGGTCGCGAGGGCGTGGAGGCCACCGCCGCCTTCGACGCCGACCAGCCCTTCACGGTCGTACGGGACCGTACGACGATGCTGCTGCCGACGCCCGCGGCGACCCGGCGCGCGGTCGGGCTGCTGCGCGAGCACGGCTGCACGTCGGTGTGGTTCGGGGCGGCGGCCCCGCTCGGCCTGATGGCACCGGCGCTGCGCAGGGCGGGCGCCGAACGGCTGGTGGCCACGACCCACGGCCACGAGGCGGGCTGGGCCCAGCTGCCCGCGGCCCGGCAGCTGCTGCGCCGGATCGGGGAGTCGACGGACACGATCACGTACCTGGGTGAGTACACGCGCTCGCGGATCGCCACCGCGCTGACGCCGGACGCGGCCTCGCGGATGGCCCAGCTGCCGCCGGGGGTCGACGAGAAGACCTTCCATCCGGGATCCGGCGGTGACGAGGTCCGGGCGCGGCTGGGGCTGACGGACCGGCCGGTGGTCGTGTGCGTGTCGCGGCTGGTGCGCCGCAAGGGGCAGGACACCCTGATCCTGGCCATGCCCCGCATCCTGGCCGCCGAGCCGGACGCCGTACTGCTGATCGTCGGGGGCGGCCCGTACGACGAGGACCTCCGCAAGCTGGCCCACGACACGGGCGTCTCCGACTCGGTCCACTTCACCGGCCCCGTCCCCTGGTCCGAGCTGCCCGCCCATTACGGCGCCGGCGACGTCTTCGCCATGCCCTGCCGGACCCGCCGGGGCGGCCTGGACGTCGAGGGCCTCGGCATCGTCTACCTGGAGGCCTCGGCGACGGGCCTGCCGGTGGTCGCGGGCGATTCGGGCGGGGCGCCGGACGCGGTCCTGGACGGCGAGACGGGCTGGGTGGTGAGGGGCGGCTCCCCGCAGGAGACGGCCGACCGTGTCGTCACGCTCCTCGGCGACCCCGAGCTGCGCCGGCGGATGGGGGAGCGGGGCAGGCGGTGGGTCGAGGAGAAGTGGCGCTGGGACCTGCTGGCGGAGAAGCTCAAAGCTTTGCTGTGACCGGGCTTCCCGGACCCTAGGCGGAACGAAAAAATCCGCACATGCTGCGCGCATGACAGCAAAACTGATGCAACGTCAGCTGACTAGACGTCAAATCTTCGGCATGGCGGCCCTGCAGACCGCGGCCGCCCTCGGCTTCACCCGAATCTCCCTCGCCTCGGCGCGAGCGGCCGAGCCCGACGCGGTCGAGTCCGCCCCCGCCATCGTCATCGGCTCGGGCTACGGCGGTGCCGTGGCCGCCCTGCGCCTCGGCCAGGCGGGCATCCGCACCGTCGTCCTCGAAATGGGCCGCCTCTGGAACACCCCGGGCCCCGACGGGAAGATCTTCTGCTCCACGCGGGCCCCCGACCGCCGGTCCATGTGGTTCCGCACCCGCACCGAGGCCCCGCTCGCCACCTTCCTGTGGCTGGATGTGGTCAACAGGGACATCAGCCCGTACCCGGGAGCCCTTGACCTCGTGCACTACGACCACATGTCCGTCTACGTCGGCCGCGGCGTCGGCGGCGGCTCCCTGGTCAACGGCGGCATGGCCGTCACCCCGCTCCAGTCCTACTTCGCCGAGCAGTTCCCGACCGTGGACACCGCGGAGATGTACGGCACCTACTTCCCGCGCGCCCGCTCCATGCTCGGCGTCAACAGCATCGACCCCGCGTGGTTCGAGTCGACCGAGTGGTACCGCTTCACCCGGATCTCCCGCAAACACGCGGCCAACGCCGGTCTGCGGACCACCTTCGTGCCGAACGTCTACGACTTCGGGCACATGCAGCGCGAGGCGGCAGGCACGGCGACCAGGTCCGCGCTCGCCGGTGAGGTCATCTACGGCAACAACCACGGCAAGCGCAGCCTCGACAAGACCTACCTGGCCGCCGCGCTCGGCACCGGGAACGTCACCATCCACACCCTGGAGAGGGTCACGTCGATCAGCAGGGCCGCCGACGGGACGTACGTCCTGACCGCCGACCGCATCGACGACACCGGCACGGTCGTCGAGACCAAGGAGTACGGCTGCACCTACCTCTTCCTCGGCGGCGGCAGCATCGGCACCACCGAACTCCTCGTCCGCGCCCGGGAGTCGGGCACGCTGCCCGCCCTGGACGCGAGCGTCGGCGCGGGGTGGGGGACCAACGGCAACGTGATGCTCGGGCGGGCCAACCACCTGTGGGACACGGTCGGGGCGAGACAGTCGACCATGCCGGTCATGGGCATCGACGACTGGGCCAACGCGGCCAACCCCGTCTTCGCCGAGATCGCGCCTCTGCCGATGGGACTGGAGCACTGGATCAGCCTCTATCTGGCGATCACCAAGAACCCGGAGCGCGCGTCGTTCTCGTACGACTCGGGGAGCGGCGCCGTGCGGCTCGGGTGGAGTGCCGCGCAGAGTGCCGTGTCGGTGCGCATGGCGAAGAAGCTGTTCGACCGGATCAACAGGGCCAACGCCACGATCTACCGGTACGACCTGTTCGGCTCGGCCGGCAAGGTCTTCGCCGACGACTTCACGTACCACCCGCTGGGCGGCTGCGTGCTGGGGAGGGCGACCGACAACTACGGCCGGGTGAAGGGGTATTCACGGCTGTACGTCACCGACGGTTCGCTCGTGCCCGGGTCGATCGGGGTGAATCCGTTCGTGACGATCACCGCGCTCGCCGAACGGACGATGGCGCGGGTCCTCGTGGAGGACACCGCGCCATGAGCCGTCGTACCGCCCCGGAACGGGGCGGCTACTTCTGGTAGATCGCCTCGATCTCGTCCGCGAAGTCCTTCGCCACGACGTTGCGCTTGAGCTTGAGCGACGGCGTCAGATGGCCCGAGTCCTCCGTGAACTGGGAGGGAAGAATGCGGAACTTCCGCACCGATTCCGCCTTCGACACCGCGGCGTTGCCGTCGTCGATCGCCGACTGGATCGCGGCCAGCAGGTCGGGGTCCTCGTGCAGCGACGCCGTGGTGGAACCCGCCGGCTTGCCGTGGTCCGCGCACCAGCGGTCCAGGAACTCGTCGTCGATGGTGACCAGCGCGCCCACGAACGGCCGTCCGTCGCCGACCACCATGCACTCCGCGACCAGCGCGTGCGCCCGGATCCGGTCCTCGATCACGGCCGGGGCGACGTTCTTGCCGCCCGCGGTGACGATGATCTCCTTCTTGCGGCCGGTGATCCTGAGGTAGCCGTCCTCGTCGAGGGTGCCGATGTCACCGGTGTGGAACCAGCCGTCGGCCAGCGCCTCCTCGGTCGCGCCCGGGTTGTTCCAGTACTCCTTGAACAGGTGCTCGCCGTGCAGCAGCACCTCCCCGTCGTCCGCGATCCGCACGACCGAGCCCGGCAGCGGCTGGCCGACCGTGCCGATCTTCTGGCGGTCCCAGGGGTTGAAGGCGGTGGCGGCACAGGACTCGGTCAGGCCGTAGCCCTCCAGGACCGTGAAGCCGATGCCGCGGAAGAAGTGCCCGAGCCGCTCGCCCAGCGGGGCGCCGCCGGAGATGGCGTACTCGCCCCGGCCGCCGAGCACCGCGCGCAGCTTGCTGTAGACCAGCTTGTCGAAGACCTTGTGCTTGATCTTCAGGCCGACGGCCGGACCGGACGGGGTGTCCAGCGCCTTGCTGTAGGCGATCGCCGTGTCCGCCGCCTTGTCGAAGATCTTGCCCTTGCCGTCCGCCTGAGCCTTGGCGCGCGCCGAGTTGTAGACCTTCTCGAAGACGCGCGGCACACCCAGGATCAGCGTCGGCCGGAACGAGGCCAGCTCTTCGGTGAGGTTCTTGATGTCCGGGACGGTGCCCAGCTTGATCGGCGCCATCATCGGCGCGACCTGCACCAGGCGGCCGAAGACGTGCGCGAGCGGGAGGAAGAGCAGGACCGAGCACTCGCCGGTGCGGAACAGGGGCCGCAGGCGCTCGACGATGTTGCCGCACTCGGCGAAGAAGCTGCGGTGGGTGAGGACACAGCCCTTGGGGCGGCCCGTCGTGCCGGACGTGTACACGATCGTCGCCGGGTCGTCGGCCTTCGCCAGCGAGCTGCGCTCCTCGACCGTCGCGTCGCTGATGTCCTGCCCGAGCCTGCCCAGCTCCTCGACGCCACCGCCCTCGATCTGCCAGACGTGCTTGAGGGCGGGCAGGTGGTCGCGCACCGACTCGACGGCGGCGGTGTGGCTGTCCAGCTCGACGACGCAGGCGGTGGCGCCCGAGTCGGAGAGGATCCACTGGATCTGCTCCGGCGAGCTGGTCTCGTACACCGGCACGGTGACCGCGCCCGCCGACCAGATCGCGAAGTCGAGCAGGGTCCACTCGTAGCGGGTACGGGACATCAGGCCCACGCGGTCGCCCGGCTGGACCCCGGCGGCGATGAGCCCCTTCGCGGCCGTGCGCACCTCGGCGAGGAACGCGGTGGCCGACACGTCCTGCCAGGCACCGCCCACCTTGCGGGCGATGACGGCGACGTCCGGGTGCTGCGCGGCGTTTCTGCGGACGATGTCGGTCAGATTGCCGTCCGCAGGGACCTCGTACAAAGCCGGAAGGCTGAACTCGCGCAAGACTGCTGCTCCTCATAGGGCGCCGGCGCCACGACGTTGTGTGATGCGACGGTGCGGTCCAAGGCTCGGGCAGGTGCTCAGGGATTCACAAGTTGAAATCCTGAGCACGACTGGACCGACCGGACGTTACCCGCCGGTATGGCTTCTTCGACAGGGGGTCCCGACGAGATGTTCGCTGCGTCACACGGTTGGTGCTTCACGGATTGGTGCTTCTGCGCGCACATTAGTCGAGCCGTCTGACGACTGGCCAGTAACCGTGGGTCCCGCCGCCACTGTTCACGTTTGCCGCACACGCCTACCCTTGATCGCCATGGCACCGACACCGACCGGAAACCGCCGGACCCGCGTTCACGTGGTCAGCGACGTGCACGGCAACGTCCGTGACCTGGCCAAAGCCGGCGAGGGCGCGGACGCCCTGATCTGCCTCGGCGACCTGGTGTTGTTCCTCGACTACGCCGACCACTCGCGCGGCATCTTCCCCGACCTGTTCGGCAGGCAGAACGCCGACCGCATCGTGGAGCTGCGCACCGAACGGCGCTTCGAGGAGGCGCGCGCGTTCGGGGCGCGGCTGTGGGCCGGGATCGGCTCGGACCGGGGTGTCGTGATCGAGAAGGCGGTGCGCAAGCAGTACGCCGAGATGTTCGCCGCGTTCCCGACGCCGACGTACGCCACGTACGGCAATGTCGACATGCCGCCCCTGTGGCCGGAGTACGCCGGGCCGGGCACGACGGTGCTGGACGGACAGCGGGTGGAGATCGGGGGCTGGACCTTCGGCTTCGTGGGCGGTGGCCTGCGGACGCCGATGCGGACGCCCTACGAGATCAGCGACGAGGAGTACGCCGCGAAGGTCGAGGCCGTGGGGGAGGTGGACGTACTGTGCACGCACATTCCGCCGGAGGTCCCCGAGTTGGTGTACGACACCGTGGCGCGGCGCTTCGAACGGGGGAGCAGGGCGCTGCTGGAGGCGATTCGCCGTACGCGTCCCCGTTACTCCCTCTTCGGGCATGTTCATCAGCCGCTGGTGCGGCGGATGCGGATCGGGGCGACGGAGTGCGTGAACGTGGGGCACTTCGCCGGGTCGGGGAAGCCGTGGGCCCTGGAATGGTGAGTGGTCCGCCGGGATCCGGTCAGGGTCGCAGGTGGGGGTGAAGTCGGCTGGTCGGGCGCGCGGTAGCCTTCACGCTGCGCACGCGTGCGCACCACGACTTCTTACCGGCCCGCATCTGGAGGAGCCACGGCGATGGCGGAACACACCAGCTCGAGCATCACGATCGAGGCGGCACCGGCCGATGTCATGGGGGTGATCGCCGACTTCGCCCGCTACCCGGACTGGACCGGTGAGGTGAAGGAGGCGGAGGTCCTCAAGACAGACGACGAGGGCCGCGCCGAGCAGGTCCGGCTCGTCATGGACGCCGGGGCGATCAAGGACGACCAGGTGCTGGGGTACACCTGGACCGGTGCGAACGAGGTGTCCTGGACGCTGGTGAAGTCCCAGATGCTGCGGTCGCTGGACGGCTCGTACATCCTGAAGCCGGCCGGGGCGGGTTCGACCGAGGTCACCTACCAGCTGACGGTGGACGTCAAGATCCCGATGCTGGGGATGATCAAGCGGAAGGCCGAGAAGGTCATCATCGACCGCGCGCTGGCGGGGCTGAAGAAGCGGGTCGAGTCGGACAAGTAGGCAGCGGCCCCGTCCTCGGACGCCGGACGGGCCGAAGTGCCTGGACCGGCGTCACCTGGGTAGTCGGTGTGGTCAGGCCGGGGCTGCGTTCCAAGCGGCCTTCATCCCGACGTCCGTTACGGTTCACCCCCATGCGCACCATCCTGATCACGGGCCCCGGCGGCAGCGGCCGTACCACCGTTGCCGCTGCCACCGCGCTCGCCGCCGCCCGTGCGGGCACCCGCACCCTCGTTCTCGGCGGCGACCGCACCGACACCCTCGGTGCCGCTCTCGGCGTGCCGACCGGTGCAAAGCCGACGCAGGTCAGCGAGACCCTCACCGCCTGGCGCCCCGACGCGGCGCTGAGTTTCCGGGAGGACCTCGCCGGCTTCCAGGAGCGTGCCTCCGCCGCCCTCGACCTCCTCGGCGCCTCCCGGCTGGACCCGGAAGAGGTCACCCCGCTGCCCGGGGCCGAGGAGCTCGCGCTGCTGCGGGCACTGCGGGACGCCGCCCTCGCCGAACGGCACGAGCTGCTCGTCGTGGACCTGCCCGCCACCCCGCAGGCCCTCGCCCTGCTCTCGCTCCCCGAGGAACTGCGCCGCTATCTGCGCCGGCTGATCCCGTCCGAACGGCAGGCGGCCCGCGCGCTGCGGCCCGTCCTCGGGCGGCTGGCCGGAGTTCCGATGCCCGCGGAGTGGCTGTACGAGACCGCCGCCCGCTGGGACGTCGAGCTTGCCGCCGTGGAGGCCGTGGTCGACGACCGCGACACCGTCGTACGGCTGGTCGCCGAACCCGGCCCGGCCGGCGCCGACGCCGTGCGGGCCGCCGCCCTCGCGCTCGCCCTGCGCGGCCTGCGCCCCGACCTGTTGATCGCCAACCGCGTCCTGCCGGAGGCGGAGGCCACGGCGGGCAGCTGGCTCGACGGCCCCGTCACCCAGCAGCGCAAGGTCCTGGAGGAATGGCGGCAGGACCATGACGTCCATGGCGTCGGCCACCTCGGACGGGACCCCCGGGGCTCCGACGACCTCGCCGCGCTCGCCGTGCCCGCCGTCAACACGACGTCGTCCACCGTGGAGTGGCCCGTCGTCGACCGGCTCGCCGAGGACGGCGTCCTCGTCTGGCACATCCCCCTGCCCGGCGCCGTACGCGACGAACTCGACCTCGTCCGGCGCGGCGACGAACTCGTCCTCACCGCGGGACAGTTCCGGCGTATCGTGCCCCTGCCGTCCGCCCTGCGCCGGTGCGGTGTGGACGGGGCCGCGCTGCGCGACGGCGAGCTGCGGATCCGGTTCGCGCCGGATCCGGGTCTGTGGCCGAGGACCCGGTGAAGCAGGTACGCCCGTTCGGGTAACGTCGTAGAGACGAACCGTAGTCAGGAGTCCGTCATGAGCGAAGAGCTCCCCCCGTCCGACGCCGAGCACGAGGCGATCGACGAGGTACGGGCGACCGACGCCGACGCCTGGGCCACGGCGTGCGCCGAGGACCTCGCGGAGGAGAAGGCCCGCCGCCGCACCCAGTACGGCACGCCCCCGGGCTCGGCCGCCGAGGAACTGCGCAAGCTCGTCGACGCCGTCGCGGACAAGCTCTCGACCCTCCAGTCCCCGCTGCTCGGCGCGGTCGCCGGGCCCGCCGCCCAGCAGGTGGTCAAGCAGGTCGTGGAGCAGGCCAAGGCCGCCGTCGAGCCCGTCATCGAGCGCAACCCCGACGTCTTCGACCACCTGGCCGCGGCCGGCGGCGAACTCCTCGCCGCCTACCGCTCCGCGGTCCAGGCCCAGGAACAGCGCTGGACCACCCGCGAGACGCGCGGGCACGACCTGGACGAGCGCCCCGACCGGGGCGACGAGCCCGGTCCCGGAGAGCGCATCGACCTGGACTGATTCCCCGGTCGCCGGACGAGTCGAGCCCCCGCGTGCAGGGGCTCGGCCGGCCCCGTCCGCCGGGCGGACGACGGGAACTCCGACGGCAGGGGCTCGGGTACGGTTGGCCGTAGCGGGGCTCGACCGAAACTGAGGGATTCATGGGACTCACCATCGGCGTCGACATCGGCGGCACGAAGATCGCGGCCGGCGTGGTCGACGAGGAAGGCAACATCCTCTCGACCCACAAGGTGCCGACCCCGGGCACGCCCGAGGGCATCGTGGACGCCATCGCCTCCGCGGTGGAGGGCGCGCGCGCCGGGCACGAGATCGTCGGCGTGGGTATCGGTGCGGCCGGTTACGTCAATCGTCAGCGCTCCGAGGTCTACTTCGCCCCCAACATCGACTGGCGCAACGAGCCGCTCAAGGAGAAGGTCGAGGCCCGCGTCGGCCTCCCGGTCGTCGTGGAGAACGACGCCAACGCGGCCGCGTGGGGCGAGTACAAGTTCGGCGCGGGCAAGGGCCACCGCAACGTCATCTGCATCACCCTGGGCACCGGCCTCGGCGGCGGCATCATCATCGGCAACAAGCTGCGCCGCGGCCACTACGGCGTGGCCGCCGAGTTCGGCCACATCCGCATGGTGCCGGACGGCCTGCTCTGCGGCTGCGGCAGCCAGGGCTGCTGGGAGCAGTACGCCTCCGGCCGTGCCCTCGTCCGGTACGCCAAGCAGCGCGCCAACGCCACCCCCGAGAGCGCCGAGGTCCTGCTCGGCATGGGCGACGGCAGCCCCGAGGGCATCGAGGGCAAGCACATCTCCATGGCCGCCCGCCAGGGTGACCCGGTCGCCGTCGACTCCTACCGCGAGCTCGCCCGCTGGGCCGGCGCCGGCCTCGCCGACCTGGCCTCCCTCTTCGACCCGTCCGCCTTCATCGTCGGCGGCGGCCTCTCGGACGAGGGCGAACTGGTCCTCGACCCGATCCGCAAGTCCTACAAGCGCTGGCTCGTGGGCGGGAACTGGCGCCCGGTGGCGGACGTCATCGCCGCTCAGCTCGGCAACAAGGCGGGCCTGGTGGGCGCGGCGGACCTGGCCAGGGAGCCCGACCCGATCATGTAGCGGGCCGGCGGGTCCCACTCCTCAGGGGTGCGGGGCTGTATCAGCACGCGGCACCGCCGCGTGGGCGCGACCAGCCACACCCGACTGGCACTCGCGCACCAGCCTCGCGCCCCGAGCCGTTGGGCGTAAATTGATCCACATGGAGCCGCTGCCCAACTCCCGGACGGAGCCCGACGGTTCCGCTCTCATCCGCGTACTCAGCTACAACATCCGCTCGATGCGCGACGACACGGACGCCCTCGCCCGCGTCATCACCGCCTGCGCCCCCGACCTCGTCCTCATCCAGGAAGCCCCCCGGTTCTTCCGCTGGCGCAAGAAACTCTCCCGCCTGGCCCGCGCAGCGAACCTCGTCGTCCTCACGGGCGGCGCCACGGCCGCGGGCCCGGCGATCCTGTGCAATCTGAGGGCCACGGTGGAGCGAACCGAGGACGTACTCCTCCCGCTCACCCCCGGACTCCACAGACGCGGCTTCGCCACGGCAGTGGTCCGCTTCGGCGGCGCCCGCCTCGGCGTGCTCTGCTGCCACCTCTCCCTGCAGAAGGACGAGCGTTACACGCAGGGCGGCATGCTGCTCGACCGTCTCGCCGGCATGGGCGTGGAGCACGCCGTCGCGGGCGGCGACCTGAACGAACGCCCCGGCGGCCGCACCTTCCGCCGCCTGGCCGTCGGACTCCAGGACTGCTGGGCCACCAGCCCCTGGGGCAGCGAGTACACCTCGACCCCGGCCGACCCCCACCAACGTATCGACGCGATCTTCGCGACGAAGGGCATCGACGTGGCCGGATGTGGAGTCCCCCTCGGCCATCCCGGGATCACGCAGGCAGACCTGAGGGCGGCCACGGACCACCTTCCGGTCCTGGCCGCCCTCAGAGTCCCGGCAGCTCAGTAGGTCATACGACCGCGCCCCGGCCCGGATCGTCGTCGTCCTCGTCGTCCGTCTTCATGCGCATCACCAGCGTGGCGAACCCGCCCAGGAACCCGCCGATGCCCAGGGTGGCCAGCCACCACGTCATGTCCCAGTTCAGCAGGACGGCGAGCAGCAGCAGGACCGGCCCGCCGATCACCGCGAGCCAGGCGAACTTCGCGGTCGGGTCGGCGGCGGGCAGGGGCGGCGGCTCCGGTGGGACGAAGTGGCCCTCGTCGTCGGCGTCGAAGTCCTCCTCGGCGGGCTCGGGCACGCTGTAGTCGCGTGGGCCGACGCCGGGGGCGAAGGAGATCGAGCTGCCGAGGGGCTGGGCGGGCTCGGCCGGCTTGTCCTCCTTGGGCTCGTCGGTCTGCTTGACCTTCGCGCCCTTGTCGCCCTGCCCGGCATGCGGCTGCTCGTCCCCCCTGCCGCTGGTCTCGTCGTTGGTGTCGGGCTCCAGCAGGGCCAGGTCCTCCACGGACTTGAAGGGCTTCGAGCCGGGCGGGTCCGGCGGCTCGTCGCCGTACCCGGCGACGATCGCGGCCCAGGCGGCGTCCTCGTCGAACGGGACGTGCTGCTCTTCCGGCTCGCGATCGTCGCGGTCCTCGCGCCTTTCGCGGTCGGAGTCGTGCTCAGCCACGTGCGGTCGTCCTTCCCTTGCCGACGCCGGTTGCGAGCCGGCTGATGAAGCCGAGGCTCTCCTCGAAGATCCGGTTCGCGTCATGGTCCAACGTCGCCACGTGATAACTCTGTTCCAGCACGACCTCCGTTACGTCCGTCGAGGACACCCTGCTCAGGATCCGGGCCGAGTCCGCGGGCGGCACGGTGTGGTCCTGGGCGCTGCGCAGCAGCAGCAGCGGCTGGGTGACCTGCGGCAGCTCGCCGTCGACCAGGCCGAAGAAGGTGCGCAGCGAGTGGGCCGCGTGCAGTGGCACCCGGTCGTACCCGATCTCGACGCCGCCCTCCTTGGCGATGTCACTGGCGATCCCCGGCGCCGTACGGACGAAGTGGCGGGACACCGGGAGGGTGTACGCGAACAGTCCGTGCACCTTGTTCGCCGGGTTGACGACCAGTACGCCGGCGACGTCCTCCCCGTGCTTCGCGGCGAGCCGCAGGGCGAGGGCGCCGCCCATGGACAGGCCGGCCACGAAGACCCGGGTGCAGTGCTCGCGCAGGCTGCGCAGCTCGCGGTCCACCTCGGCGTACCAGTCCTGCCAGCCGGTGAGCTGCATGTCCTCCCAGCGGGTGCCGTGCCCCGGCAGCAGCGGCAGTGAGACGGTGAGCCCGCGCTCGGCGAGATACTCCGCCCAGGGGCGCAGCGACTGGGGGGAACCGGTGAAGCCGTGGCAGAGCAGGACCCCGACCTCCCCGCCCGCACGGCGGTAGGGCTCGGCTCCAGGAAGGACCGGCACCTTACGGTCTCCTGTTCGTGAGAAGGACGACATGGACGAGAGGAACCACAACGACCCACGCGGCGGAGCCGCAAGTCGATACATCCAGGTGTGCTTCACCGTACGCGACCGCACTGACACCGACCAGGGTCGTCGGAGTCATTGGGAGTGCTCCGGGTTAAGGTCTGAGCGACAGACACAGGAGGCACTCGGTTGTTGTACGGCGCGATGAAGGTGACCATCGGGGGACCGCTGAAGGTCGCCTTCAGGCCCTGGGTGGAAGGCTTGGAGAACATTCCCGCCGAGGGCCCCGCGATCCTCGCGAGCAATCACCTGTCCTTCTCGGACTCGTTCTTCCTGCCCGCGGTCCTCGACCGCAAGGTGACCTTCATCGCGAAGGCCGAGTACTTCACCACCCCGGGCGTCAAGGGCCGCCTGACAGCCGCGTTCTTCAAGGGCGTCGGCCAGCTGCCCGTGGATCGCTCCGGGGGGCGCGGGGCGGGCGAGGCTGCCATCAAGAGCGGCCTGGACGTCCTCGAGCGCGGTGAGCTGTTCGGTATCTATCCCGAGGGCACGCGCTCGCCCGACGGCCGGCTCTACCGGGGCAAGCCGGGCGGCCTCGCGCGCGTGGCGCTCGCCAGCGGAGCGCCGATCATCCCGGTCGCCATGATCGACACGGAGAAGATCCAGCCGCCCGGCAAGGTCATGCCGAAGCTCATGCGGCCCGGCATCCGGATCGGCAGGCCGCTGGACTTCAGCCGGTACCAGGGCATGGAGCATGACCGCTTCGTGCTCCGCGCGCTGACCGACGAGGTCATGTACGAGATCATGAAGCTCTCCGGCCAGGAGTACGTCGACATGTACGCGACCGCCGCCAAGCGGCAGATCGCGGAGGCGGCGAAGGCCGAGAAGGAACAGGCGCGGAAGAAGAAGGAACTGTCCGAATAGAGTCGGCCGCACACTGAGCCGAGGGGTGGGGGGCATGGCCAAGCGCGAGCGGGTCATGAGGATGTCGGTCGAGCAGCCGCTGTGGCGCGCGCTCACCGGATACCGGGTGCTGACCCTGGTGTACGCGATCGGGCTCTTCGTCAGCGCGCACGACGAGGTCGCCCGCCCCTGGGTGGCCATCGGCTACTTCGCCGTACTGACCGTCTGGACGCTGGCCACTTTGCCCCGCGTCGCGAACGCCGCGAGCTGCACCAGGCGCTTCCTCGCGGTGGACCTCACCATCGCCCTGGCCGGCATCCTGCTCACCCGGCTCGCCGAGTCACCCGAGCGGATCGATGCCGGGGCCCCGACCCTGCCGTCGATATGGACGGCGGGCGCCGTGCTGGCGTTCGCCATCAAGGGCGGCTGGCGCTGGGCCGCGTTCGCCTCCACGCTGGTCGCCGCCGCCAATCTGGTCCACCGCTCCGGCGTACCGACCCGCGACACCGTCCACATGGTGCTGCTCGTCTGGATCGCGTCCATCGCCATCGGCTACGTCGTCGAGGTCGCCCGGGCCTCCGAGCGCACCCTCGCCCGGGCCCTGGAGATCGAGGCGGCGACGCGGGAGCGGGAGCGGCTCGCCCGGGACATCCACGACAGCGTGCTTCAGGTGCTGGCGATGGTGCAGCGGCGCGGCGCCGTCATCGGCGGCGAGGCGGCCGAGCTGGGCCGGATGGCGGGCGAGCAGGAGGTCGCGCTGCGCACGCTGGTCTCGGGCGGCCTGGTGCCCGTGTCGCGGGTGTCGGAGGACGCCACCGAGGGCGCGGTCGTACGGGCGGTCGAGGAGCCGGACGACTCCACCGGTCCGGTCGATCTGCGTGTGCTGCTCGCCCCGTTCGCCGGCGCCAGGGTCAGCCTCGCCGAGCCGGGCGCACCTGTGTCCCTGACCCCGGCCGCGGCACGGGAGTTGACCGCGGCCGTCGGGGCCGCCCTGGACAATGTCCGCCGGCACGCGGGGGAGGACGCACGTGCGTGGATCCTCGTCGAGGACGAGCCCGGCGAGGTGATCGTCACCGTCCGGGACGACGGACCCGGCATCCCCGAGGGCCGGCTGGTCCAGGCCGAGGGTGAGGGGCGGCTCGGCGTCGCCCTGTCGATCCGGGGCCGGCTGCGGGACCTCGGCGGCACCGCCGAGCTGATCTCGGTGCCGGGTCAGGGCACCGAAGTGGAACTGAAAGTACCGAAGGACAGCAGCGCTTCACGGGGGAAGGCGGAGCAGCGATGACGGACGCCGCGAGCGGACCGGACACACAGCAGGGCACGATCAGGGTCATGGTGGTCGACGACCACCCCATGTGGCGCGACGCGGTGGCCCGGGACCTGGCCGAGTCCGGCTTCGACGTGGTCGCCACCGCGGGCGACGGCGACCAGGCCGTACGCCGCGCCAAGGCCGCCGCCCCCGACGTCCTGGTGCTCGACCTGAACCTGCCCGCCAAGCCCGGCGTCCAGGTCTGCAAGGAACTCGTCGGCCACAACCCGGCGCTGCGCGTCCTCGTCCTGTCCGCGAGCGGCGAGCACGCCGACGTCCTGGAGGCCGTCAAGTCCGGCGCGACCGGGTACCTGCTGAAGTCCGCGTCCACGGAGGAGTTGCTGGACGCGGTGCGCCGAACCGCCGTCGGCGACCCGGTGTTCACGCCGGGCCTGGCCGGGCTGGTCCTCGGCGAGTACCGGCGCCTCGCGTCCGAGCCCGGGCCGGTCGCGTCCGACGCCGACCAGCCGGGGGCCCCGCAGCTCACCGAGCGCGAGACCGAGGTGCTGCGGCTCGTGGCCAAGGGCCTGAGCTACAAGCAGATCGCCGAACGACTGGTCATCTCCCACCGCACGGTCCAGAACCACGTCCAGAACACCCTCGGCAAGCTCCAGTTGCACAACCGGGTGGAGCTGGTCCGATACGCGATCGAGCGCGGCCTCGACGACGAGTGATCCGGCGATCCGCTGACCCGATGAACGACCCGGTGCGTAAACCGACCGCCTGACACTTCACCGGAATTGCCCTTCCCGCCCATCCCTGTGTGACCTGTATCACCATTAGCGTGGCCTCATCAGGCAACCGCGGCGAAGGGACATTTCATGCGGGTCGGAGTACTGACCGGAGGCGGCGACTGCCCCGGTCTCAACGCCGTCATCCGGGCCGTCGTCCGCAAGGGCGTACAGGAGTACGGCTACGACTTCGTCGGCTTCCGGGACGGCTGGCGAGGTCCGCTCGAGAACGACACCATCCGTCTCGACATCCCCGCCGTGCGCGGCATCCTGCCCCGCGGCGGCACCATCCTCGGCTCCTCGCGCACCAACCCGCTGAAGCAGGAGGACGGCATCCGCCGTATCAAGGAGAACCTCGCCAAGCAGGAGGTCGAGGCGCTCATCGTCATCGGCGGCGAGGACACCCTGGGCGTCGCCACGCAGCTGTCCGACGAGTACGGCGTGCCCTGCGTCGGCGTGCCGAAGACGATCGACAACGACCTGTCCGCCACCGACTACACCTTCGGCTTCGACACCGCGGTCGGCATCGCGACCGAGGCGATCGACCGGCTGCACACCACCGCCGAGTCCCATATGCGCGTCCTCGTCTGCGAGGTGATGGGCCGTCACGCCGGCTGGATCGCCATCCATTCCGGGCTGGCCGGCGGGGCCAACGTCATCCTCATCCCCGAGCAGCGCTTCGACGTCGACAAGGTCTGCGCCTGGATCACCTCGCGCTTCAAGGCGTCGTACGCCCCGATCGTGGTCGTCGCCGAGGGCGCCATGCCGAAGGACGGCGACATGGTGCTGAAGGACCAGTCGCTGGACTCCTTCGGACACGTCCGGCTGTCCGGCGTGGGCGAGTGGCTCGCCAAGGAGATCGAGCGGCGGACGGGCAAGGAGGCCCGTACGACGGTTCTCGGGCACATCCAGCGCGGCGGCACCCCCAGCGCCTTCGACCGCTGGCTCGCCACCCGGTTCGGGCTGCACGCCATCGAGGCGGTCCGCGACGGCGACTTCGGCAAGATGGTCGCCCTGCGCGGCACCGACATCGTCCGCGTCCCGATCGCGGACGCCACGGCCAAGCTGAAGACGGTGGAGCCGAAGCTGTACGAAGAGGTCGGCGTCTTCTTCGGCTGACCGGTCTGGGGCTATGGGCCGTATATTCGGCCCATAGCCCCACGAAAGGGAGCCGTCTTGGAGATCATGGCCTTCGGTGTGCAGGCCGACGAGAAGCCCCTGATCGAGCAGGCCTTCCGGGGCCACCACGAGGTCCGCTGCCTGGACGTCTTCCTCAACGGGGACACCGCCCCCATCGCCACCGGCCACGAGGTCGTCTGCACCAGCGTCAACTGCGACCTCGGCGACCGCGTCCTGGGGACCCTCGCGGCCGGCGGGACCCGGATGGTCGCCCAGCGCTCCACCGGCTTCAACAACATCGACCTCAAGGTCGCCGAGCGGCTCGGCATGACGGTCGCGCGGGTCTCGTACTACTCGCCCCACGCCGTGGCCGAATTCGCCTGGACCCTCGCCATGGCGGTCAACCGCCGTATCGTCCGCGCTTCCACGCGCACGCGTGACTTCGACTTCCGCCTCGACGGACTGATGGGCCGTGACATGCACGGCCGCACCGCCGGCGTCCTCGGCACCGGAAAGATCGGCGAGGCGTTCACGCGGATCGCCCACGGCTTCGGCATGAAGCTCCTCGGCTGGGACGTCGCCGAGAACCCCACCTGCATGCAGCTCGGCATGCGCTACGTCTCCAAGGACCAGCTTCTCGCCGAGTCCGACCTGGTCAGCCTGCACGTCCCGCTGATGCCGGAGACCCGGCACCTGATCGACGCGGACGCCCTGAAGGCGATGAAGGACGACGCGATCCTGGTCAACTCCAGCCGCGGCGGCCTCATCGACACCGCGGCCCTCGTCGCCGAACTGCGCGAGGGCCGCTTCACGGGCGTCGGCCTCGATGTGTACGAGGCGGAGGCCGGGCTGTTCTTCCTCGACAAGTCCCTCCAGGCGGTCGAGGACGACACCCTGGCCCGCCTCGTCACCTTCCCGAACGTCCTGGTCACCTCCCACCAGGCGTACTACACCCAGGACGCCGTCGGCCAGATCGTCGATACCACCCTGAAGAACGTCCTCGACTACACGGCGGGCCGCCGTTCCGAGAACTTGCTGGTCCCGCGCAGCTGACCCACCAGCTCCCGGACGACGGCGGCGCCGTTCAGCGTCAGGACCGACTCCGGGTGGAACTGCACGCCGGCGAAGCCGGGCCCGCGCACCGCATGCACCTCCCCGTTGCCGGCCCGGCTGACCTCGACGCCGTGCGCCGCGAGCTCCTGGACGGCCTCGTCGTCGCAGCGCGCCACGAAGCTGTTGTAGAAACCGACCGTCTCCGGCCGCCCGAACAGCTCGATCGTCGTCTGCGCGCCCTGGTACGGCACTTCCTTGCGTACGATCTCCAGCCCCAGCTCGGCCGCGATCAGCTCGTGCCCGAGGCAGACGCCGAGCACGCCGTGCCGGTGGCCGCGGATGACCCCGGCGGTCAGCTCCCGCAGGAACCTCATCTTGGGGTCGGCGAGGTCCGAGGGGTCCCCGGGGCCGGGGCCGAGCACGACCGGTCCCTCGTGCGCGAGCACCGCCTCCCGCAGACCGGGCTCGTCGTAGCGCCGCACGGTCACCTCCAGGCCGCTCGACCGCAGCACGTGCGCGAGCATCGCCGTGAAGGTGTCCTCCCCGTCGACGACCAGGGCGTGTCCGCTCAGCTCGGCGGACGGCTCCTGCATCCGCAGCCAGAAGGGCGCGAGCGACGCCCGTCGCCCGTCGAGCGCGGCACGCACGCGCGGGTCGTCGGCGAGGCGGGGCCGCACGGACTCCTGGCGCGGCCTGCCCGGCCGTACGCCCAGAGCCGCCAGCACACCCGCCGCCTTCGCGTGGGTCTCCGCGACCTCGCTCGCCGGGTCCGACCCCCGCACGAGCGTCGCGCCGACCGGTACCCGCAGCCGTCCGGCGGCGTCGATGTCGGCGGTGCGGATCAGGATGGGGGAGTCGAGGGTCTGGGCGCCGCCGGAGTCCTGGCCGAGGAGGGCCAGCGCGCCGGCGTAATACGCGCGCCCGCCGACCTCGTGCCGCTCGATCACCCGGCAGGCGTTCTGCACCGGCGAGCCGGTGACGGTGGCCGCGAACATGGTCTCCTTGAGGACCTCCCGTACATCCAGCGAGGACTTCCCGCGCAGCTCGTACTCGGTGTGCGCGAGGTGGGCCATCTCCTTCAGCCGGGGCCCGACGACCACGCCGCCCATGTCGCCGACCGTGCACATCATCTTGAGCTCCTCGTCGACGACCATCGACAGCTCCTCGATCTCCTTGCCGTCGGCGAGGAAGTCCAGCAGATGCCCGGGCGTCGGCCCCTCGGCGGGATAGCGGTACGTCCCGCTGATCGGGTTCATGATCACGGTCCCGCCGGACATCCGCACGTGCACCTCGGGGCTGGCCCCGACCAGCGTTCGCCCACCCGTCTCCCGCCCCCGCCCTTCCAAGGAAGGCCCTTCGGGCCCTTTCTGATTTCCGGTGTGCACCACGAAGGTCCAGTACGCGCCCCGCTCGCCCTCCAGCAGCCGCCGGAACAGCGCGAGCGCGTCGGCGCGTCCGAACCCCGGGATCTCCCCCTCGTACGTCCGCCGGATCACGAAGTTCGCGCCCTCGCCCTGCCCGATCTCCTCGCGCAGCACCCGCCCGACGATCTCGCCGTACTCCTCGTCGCCCACGTCGAAGCCGCCGCCCTCGACCCGCACGTCGTGCGCGGGGAGCTGCGCCAGGGCGTCGGCGAGCGGGATCTCGTACGTCTCCTCGGGGATCAGCACCGTCAGCGGCGTGCCGTCGTCACGGACGTCGAAGCCGCGCTCGCGGATCTGCCGGAAGGGGACCAGCGCCAGACCCTCGGCGGGGAGGTCGGCCAGTCTTTCGTGGGTGCTGACCGGGCCGATCATGACCTCGACGGCCTCGTGATCGTGGCCCGGGGTGCGGCGGCGCAGCAGGGCGAAGGGGCGGGGGTCGTGCAGGAGCTGTGCCAGGTCCATGGGTCCTCTTCCGTCGATGTCGGTCGATGTCGGTGAGGAACGGACCCCGGAAAACGCCGAAGGCCGCCCCTCGGGCGGCCTTCGCGAAGTCTGTCGTACGCGCAGTCAGCGGGCCGCCGGATGAGCGGTCCACCACCAGTTCTGGGTCGAGTGCGCGAACATGGCAGGCACCCTACCCCATGTCCGAGTCGTGTACCTCGTGTCTCAATTGCTGGGCATGGGGCAGGACGTCCGACACGACCCCGTAGTGTTGAGGTCGTGACCGTGAACGCTAAGACCAGCACGAGTGCTGGCAACACCTGGCGAAACCTGCCCGCGGCGCAGCAGCCCGAGTACCCCGACACCGAGGCTCTGCGCGCAGTCGTTGCGGACCTCGAGTCGTATCCGCCGCTCGTCTTCGCGGGCGAGTGCGATCAGCTGCGCGCCCGGATGGCGGCCGTCGCCAAGGGAGAGGCGTTCCTCCTCCAGGGTGGCGACTGCGCCGAGGCCTTCGACGCGGTGTCCGCCGACCAGATCCGCAACAAGCTCAAGACCCTGCTCCAGATGGGCGCCGTGCTGACGTACGCCGCGTCCGTCCCCGTGGTGAAGGTCGGCCGTATCGCCGGCCAGTACTCCAAGCCGCGCTCCAAGGGCACCGAGACCCGCGACGGCGTGACCCTGCCGACGTACCGCGGCGACTCGGTCAACGGCTTCGACTTCAACGAGGCCGCCCGCGTCCCGGACCCCGAGCGCCTGAAGCGGATGTACAACGCGTCCGCCTCCACGCTCAACCTGGTGCGCGCCTTCACCACCGGCGGTTATGCCGACCTGCGCCAGGTGCACGCCTGGAACCAGGACTTCGTGAAGTCGTCCCCGTCCGGCCAGCGCTACGAGCAGCTCGCCCGCGAGATCGACCAGGCACTGAACTTCATGCACGCCTGCGGGGCCGACCCGGAGGAGTTCAAGACGGTCGAGTTCTACTCCTCGCACGAGGCGCTGCTGCTCGACTACGAGTCCGCGCTCACCCGAGTCGACTCGCGCACCGGTCAGCTGTACGACGTCTCCGGGCACATGGTGTGGATCGGTGAGCGCACCCGGCAGCTGGACCACGCGCACATCGAGTTCGCCTCCAAGATCCGCAACCCGATCGGCATCAAGCTCGGCCCGACCACGACGGCCGAGGAGGCGCTGCAGTACATCGAGCGCCTGGACCCCGAGCGTGAGCCGGGCCGGCTGACCTTCATCGTCCGGATGGGCGCCGACAAGGTCCGCGACAAGCTCCCCGAGCTGGTCGAGAAGGTCACCGCCTCGGGCGCCACCGTGGCCTGGGTGACCGACCCGATGCACGGCAACACCTTCGAGGCGGCCTCCGGCCACAAGACCCGCCGCTTCGACGACGTGCTCGACGAGGTCAAGGGCTTCTTCGAGGTCCACAAGGCCCTCGGTACCCACCCGGGCGGCATCCACGTGGAGCTCACCGGCGACGACGTCACCGAGTGTGTGGGCGGCGGCGACGAGATCTTCGTCGACGACCTGCACCAGCGCTACGAGACGGCCTGCGACCCGCGGCTCAACCGCAGCCAGTCGCTTGACCTGGCCTTCCTCGTCGCGGAGATGTACAGGGACCAGTAGCCGGTTCGGTTGTTACATGCAAAGGGGTGGGGCGCGGATCACATACGATCCTGTCTC